>JANOJW010000074.1:0-4949 GCA_031418955.1 Hyphomicrobiales bacterium
GACGCTTTGAAGCACCTCGTTTGCGCCCATCCCCTCCGCAACGCGAACCTCGGCGGCTACCAGTTCGACGTGCCCCTACTCGACGGCGATCACGTCACCGATGACGCGGGCACCGGCTTCGTGCACACCGCGCCCGGCCACGGTCGCGAGGACTTCGACATCTGGACGTCGGTCGAGACGACGCAGAAGCTGCGCGCCCGCGGCATCTCGACTGACATCCCCTACACCGTCGACGAGAACGGCGCTTTCACCAAGGATGCGCCGGGCTTCGAGGGCAGCCTCGTCATCACCGAGAAGGGCGACAAGGGGCGGGCCAACGATTTCGTCATCAAGGCGCTGGCCTCAGCCGGCATGATGGTCGCGCGCGGCCGCCTGAAGCACCAGTATCCGCACTCCTGGCGCTCCAAGAAGCCGGTGATCTTCCGCAACACGCCGCAGTGGTTCATCCACATGGACCGCGAGATCGAGCATCTCGTGAAAGTCGGCAGCAGGCAGCAGGCAGCGGGCAGCAGGCAGTCGGAGGGTCACAACAATCCGCCGGCCGTCCGCACGTTGCGCGAGGTCTCGCTGCAATCGATCCGCGAGACCGAGTGGGTGCCCGCATCGGGAGAAAACCGCATCCGCGGCATGATCGAGGCGAAGCCCGACTGGGTGATCTCGCGCCAGCGCGCCTGGGGCGTGCCGATCACCGTGTTCGTAAAGAAGGGCACCAACGACGTGCTCTTCGACGCCAAGGTCAACCAGCGCATCTACGACGCCCTGTACGCGGAGGGCGCCGACGCCTGGTTCGCCGATGTCGATGGCGCGCGGTTCCTCGCGCCCGACTACGATCCCACGCAGTACGAAAAGGTCAACGACGTCCTCGACGTGTGGTTTGATTCAGGCTCGACGCACTCCTACGTGCTCGAGGACGCGAAACACTTCCCCGGTCTTGCCGGCTTCCGCCGCATCGTCGACGGCGGCCGCGATCGCGTCATGTATCTGGAAGGCTCCGACCAGCATCGCGGCTGGTTCCATTCCTCGCTGATCGAATCTTCCGGCACGCGTGGGCGCGCACCCTACGACGTGGTGCTCACGCACGGCTTCTGCCTCGACGAGAAGGGCGAGAAGATGTCGAAGTCGGTCGGCAACGTGGTGGCGCCGCAGGACGTCATCGCCAAGTCTGGCGCCGACATTTTGCGGTTGTGGGTCGCGGCCTCCGACTATGCCGACGACGTGCGCATCGGGAAGAACATCGTCGAGGCGTTCTCCGACGCCTACCGCAAGACGCGCAACACCTGGCGGTGGATGCTCGGCACGCTCGCGCATTATTCGCCTGTCGCTTCCGACTCCCCTGTCTTGGCGGAGCCAAGCTCCGCTTGGACGGGGAGCCGGCCGGAAGCGACGTGGCCCGAGTTGGAGCGGCTGATGCTGCACCGGCTGTCCGAGCTCGACGTCATCGTCCGCCAAGCGTATGCAACCTACGACTACGCGAAGGTGGTGACCACGCTGCAGCAATTCATGAACACGGAGCTGTCGGCGTTCTATTTCGACATCCGCAAGGACGCGCTCTACTGCGAGCCCCCCTCGTCGCAAAAGCGCCGCGCCGCGCTCGCGTGCGTCGAGCAGATCTTCCGCTGCACAACCGTGTGGCTGGCGCCGATCCTCGTCTTCACCGCCGAGGAGGCGTGGCTTGCTCGTTATGGAGACGTTGGCGAACGCTCGGTGCATCTCGAGCTGTTCCCGCAGATCCCGAGCCACTGGCGCGACGATGCGCTGGCGGCGAAGTGGGAGGGTGTGCGCCGCGTGCGCTCCGTCGTCACTGGCGCTCTCGAGGTCGAACGGGCGGGGAAGCGCATCGGCGCGAGCCTGGAGGCCGCACCGCTGGTCACGATCGCCGACAGGCAACTGGCGGGCTCACTCGAGGGCGTCGATCTTGCCGAGGTCTGCATCACGTCATCCATCGTCTGGACCATCGGCGACGTGCCGGCGGGCGCATTCACGCTGTCCGAAGTCGCTGGCGTCGGCGTCGAGCCCAAGCGTGCCGCGGGCACAAAATGCGCGCGCTCCTGGCGCTACACCACCGACATCGGCAGCGATCCAGCCTACCACGACCTCTCCGCCCGGGACGCCGCCGCCATGCGCGAAATCGACGGGAAAGCTGGGTGACGGCTTCTCACCCTGCTTCCGGTTGTGGGCGCGCCAATATTGTGTTATACAAAGTATAACTCAGGAGCCGCCTATGCGCACGTCCAAACTTCGCCAGTCCGGCGGCGCTATCATCGTGACGCTGCCCAAAGCGTACCTCGACCAGATCGGTCTCAAGGCCAACGCCCCGGTCGACATCGATGTCGTCGACGGCCGCATTGTAATCTCGCCGCAGCAGCCCGGTCGGATCGGCCTGGCCGCTCGTCTCGCCCAGTGCGACTTCGACGCGCCGGTTTCCGACGACGAACGGGCTTGGATCGAAGGCCGTCCGGTGGGCGAAGAGGTTATCTGAGTGGACCGCGGCGATATCTGGCTCGTCGATCTCGAACCGACAAAGGGTCGTGAGCAGCGCGGTACGAGGCCCGTCTTCATCGTGTCGCCGTCTGCAGTCAACCGGGCGATGCCGCCACTGGTCTGCCCGATCGCAACAGCAGCGGTCGGCCAGCGCCTTGCCGGGTTCGCAGTGCCGTTGCATGGCACAGGGCTATCCACGATTGGCGTGGTGCTGTGCGTGCAGATCCGCGTTCTCGACGTGCGCGCGCGTAATGGCCGCTTGCTGGAAACGGCTCCCGCCTACATCGTGGATCAGGTTCTCGACTGCTTGCGCGACATCTTGGCGTGACAGCCGTAGCCTACGCGTTTCACCCCAACCGATGCACCCACTTGTGCGGGTCGGGCGCAGCGCCATGCTGGATGTCGACGAGCTTCTGCTTGATACGCGTCGTCGTCTGGCCGGGACCGCCAGCGCCCATCTGGATGTCGAAGGTCGGGCTCTTGACGCGGCCGATCGGGGTGACGACGGCGGCCGTGCCACAGGCGAAGCACTCGGTCAGCCGACCGCTGGCGGCGTCCTTCTGCCACTGATCGATTGAGTAGGGCTCCTCGCGCACCTTGAGACCTTCGGCCTTCGCGAGCGTCATCAGGCTGTCGCGGGTGATGCCGGGCAGGATGGTGCCAGACAGCGGCGGCGTCTGCAGCGAGCCGTCCTCGAACACGAAGAACACGTTCATGCCGCCGAGCTCCTCGACCCACTTGTGCTCGGCGGCATCCAGGAACACCACCTGGTCGCAGCCGTTCTTGCTGGCTTCCGCTTGCGCGACGAGGCTCGAGGCGTAGTTGCCGCCGCATTTGGCAGCACCCGTGCCGCCCGGAGCGGCGCGCGTAAAATTCTGCGAGACCCAGATCGAGACCGCCGGCGCCCCGCTCTTGAAGTAGCCGCCGACCGGCGAGAGGATCACGAGGTAGAGGTATTCCGACGACGGCTTGACGCCGAGGAACACCTCGCTTGCGAACATGAACGGGCGGATGTAGAGCGATCCGCCCTCGACGGTCGGGAACCAGTCCCGGTCGATCGCCACGAGCTTCTCGATCGATTCGACGAACAGCTCTTCAGGCAGTTCAGCCATGGCGAGGCGGCGGGCACTGTCGCGGAACCGGCGCGCGTTGGCGTCGGGGCGGAACATGGCCAGCGAGCCGTCGGCGAGCTTGTAGGCTTTGAGACCCTCGAAGATCTCCTGGGCGTAGTGGAGCACGGCCGCAGCCGGATCGAGCAGCAGCGGCTTGCGCGCCGTGATCTTGGCGTCGTGCCAGCCCTTGCCCTCGGTGTACTTGATCACCGCCATGTGGTCGGAGAACACCCGCCCGAAGCCTGGGTCGGCGAGCTTCTTCACCCTCTCGGCGATCGCCATGGACTCGGTGTTGCGCTCGATTGCGAACGTCAGCGGGCTGTTGGCCATGGCGGGCTCCTCGATTGTCTGCACTTAATGACTTGCACCTGCGATGCCGGCACCCGTTGCTTGTGCGAGGATCGCGTCTGCTCAGGTCGGGTGAGGTTCTCGGGACGACAGTCAGAGCAGAGCTTTGCGGGCCATGCAACCGCCCCATTTTCCACACCCTTTTGGCATCGGACCGTGCACCGCGGCCCGTGACCGGGTGGGCGCAACCATGTTAGGCGAGGGATGCCGAAAACTCAGTTGACGATAAGCGATCCGACCGAAATATGTCAACATGACTGACATAACCACCCCAACCAAGCGTGAGACGACGGGACGTGCGCGCAATCCGAGTGCCGCGACCGACGAGCGCGTGCACCTGGTCGCCATGGTCGAGCTGCTGTTCTTCGCCTACCGCGATTTCACGGGCGAGGCCGATGCCGTGCTGGCCGAACTCGATTTTGGCCGCGCCCATCACCGCGTGCTGCATTTCGTCGATCGCAATCGGGGCCTGCGGGTCGCCGATCTCCTCGGCATTCTTCGCATCACCAAGCAGAGTCTTGCCCGCGTGCTGAAGCAACTCGTCGACGAGGGCTACATCGAGCAGACGGCGGGGCCAAGCGATCGGCGCGAACGCCGGCTGACCACCACGGACAAGGGCCGTTCGCTGGCCGAGCGCCTGCTGGCGTTGCAGACCAAGCGGATTGCCGGCGCACTCACCGCAGCTGGTTCGCAGGCACAGGGCGTCACCGAAGCTTTCCTGCTCGCCATGGTTGCCCCTGACCAGCGTGACGACGTGCGTCGATTGACGAAAGCCTTCGCTCATCCCTCTCATGGAAAGGATGCTGCTCGATGACCGAGACACCTGCAGTCCAGCGCAATCCGCCCGATGACGCACCCCACGTGCTTGTCGTCGACGACGATGGGCGTATCCGCGAGCTGATGGCGCGTTATCTCAAGGAGAACGGCTTTCGCGTGACCACGGCTGGCGATGCCGAGAACGCGCGCAAGGCCATGCGGGGCCTCGCCTTCGACATCGTGGTGCTCGAC
>JANOJW010000075.1:0-14754 GCA_031418955.1 Hyphomicrobiales bacterium
CGAGGAGGACGCTCTCGAGGTCGAGGATCGTGAGTTCGTCATCATCCAGTTCATCCGCAGCGTGCGCCGAGACGGCATAGTCGAGGCATCTGACGAGCTCGCGAACCCTTGCGATTGTGAGTTTGGCCAAGTACCAACCTCGCCAGACCGTGCCGAATTGAGATCTAGCATAGGGACCATGTCCTCTCATGTCCAACGAGCCCCGCCGCGCCGGCCGCCACTTCCTGCAGATCCCGGGGCCGTCGCCGGTGCCGGACCGCATCTTGCGGGCCATGGACATGCCGGTGCTCGACCACCGGGGACCGGAATTCCAGAAGCTCGGCCACAAGGTGCTCGCCGGCATCAAGACGATCTTCAAGACCAAGGGGCATGTGATCATCTTTCCGGCCTCGGGAACCGGCGCGTGGGAAGCGGCGCTCGTCAATGTGCTGTCGCCCGGCGAAACGGTACTGATGTACGAGACCGGGCACTTCGCGGCGCTGTGGAAGAACCTGGCGACGCGGCTCGGCCTGAAGCCTGAGTTCATCGGCTCCGACTGGCGGTCGGGCGCGGATGCGACTGCGATTCGGGCGCGCCTCGAAGCCGACAGCGGCCACACCATCAAGGCCGTCTGCGTCGTGCACAACGAGACGTCGACGGGTGCGACTTCGCACATCGACGAGGTGCGCCGGGCCATCGATGCGGCCAAGCACCCGGCCCTGCTGATGGTCGACACCATCTCGTCGCTGGCCTCCGTCGACTACCGCCACGACGAGTGGGGCGTCGACGTCACCGTCGGCGGCTCGCAGAAGGGGCTGATGCTGCCGCCCGGCCTGTCGTTCAACGCGATCTCGGAGAAGGCGCTCGCCGCGACGAAAAGCTCGACGCTGCCGAAAAGTTTCTGGGCCTGGGACGAGATGATCGCCAACAACAGACAAGGCTTTTTCCCCTATACGCCGGCGACCAACATGCTCTACGCGCTCGCAACCGCCATCGACATGCTGCACGAGGAGGGCCTCGACAACGTGTTCGCGCGCCACAACCGGCACGCCGAGGCGACGCGGCGGGCGGTCGCGGCCTGGGGTCTCGAGAACCTGTGCAAGGACGCGAAGTACTATTCGCCGGTGCTGACCGCGGTGATCATGCCCGATGGCCACAACGCGGACGCCTTCCGCAAGGTGTGCCTCGACCATTTCGACCTGTCGCTCGGCACGGGGCTGTCGAAGGTCGCGGGTAAAGTCTTCCGCATCGGGCACCTGGGCGACACCAACGATCTGACCCTGCTTGGCGCACTCGCCGGCGTCGAGATGAGCCTCGGGATCGCGCGCGTGCCGCACAACCCCGGCGGCGTCGCGACGGCGATGCAGTACCTCGCCATGACGGCAAGGCCGTTCCCGGCCTGACCGGCCACAGCCCGCCTTCGCGGGAATGACGAGGGTGGGGTCACGCAGCCGGCGGCTCGAGCGGAAAGAACGCGCCGCCGCTCCACAGGCCGAGCTTGTCCCCCTCCTCGAAGGCGAGCTCGACGAGGTCGTAGTAGACGGCGCGCGTGACCAGCGCTTCGAGACGGCCGCGCACCATCAGATAGGGCTTGAGGCCGCCCGCTGCCGCCTCGACCACGAACCGCAGCGGGTGCTCGGGCCCGCACGCCACCACGTCATCGACATTGGTGCGGAATGTGAGCTGCTGCTCGCGGGCCTGCCCCCGCACCTCCATCTCGACGGCGAGAAAATGTGCATCCGCAACCGCGACATCGACCTTTTCGGCGGGCGTGACGAGATACGTGCGCCCGTCGGCATCCTTGCGCAGCACGCTCGAGAACAGCCGCACGAGCGGCTTGCGACCGATCGGGCTGCCCTGATAGAGCCACACCCCATCGCTGCGGATCGCCATGCCGATGTCGCCGCAGTAGGGCGGGTTCCAGCGCTCGACGGGGGGCAGGCCTTTGCCCGACGCCTGCTCCTTGAGCAGCGCCTCCAGCCCGAAGAGCCCTTTCCCGTGTGACTTGCTCGCGTCGACCATGCCGCTTCTCCCGCTCCCCGTCTCGACGAGGAGGGGGATTGTCTCACTTCTCGAGCACCTTCGGCCAGTTGGCATCACCCTTTTTCACGTTGCCGGGGATGTCCTGCTCCCAGCCGCGCTGCACGCTCTTGTTGTAGTTGAGATAGAGTTTACCGCCCGCGATCGTCCAGGCCTCCGGATCGCCCTTCGCGGTATAGCCGTTGGCGACCGCAAAGGCACAGTAGCCGCCATACTGCGGAGCAAACTTTGCGGGATCGGCTTTGAACGCTTCGAGATTGGCCGCCGACGCGAACCGCCAGACCGCGCCCAAATGCTCGAGCGTGAACTCCGGCTTGCCCTGCACCGGCCGGCCATCGGTGACATACGCAACAGGGTCGTAGCCGCCGACGGCCACGCCCTTGACGAGACCGGTGAACACCGGCGGCTGCGCAGCCTGCGCCCGGCCGGCTCCACCGACGTGAGCGAGCCCGAAGGCCAGAGCAAACGAGACGCCGAGCGCGGTGTCGCGGCGGGAGAGGAACTTCGGCATGGGGGCTCAGCGCTCCTGCGCAAAGAAAAATGTGGGCCCTTTATGCTCGCCGCCGCGATCACATGCGAACCAACTGTCGGTGAGCCCTGTGTGATCGCGCGCGGGCCGCCCGATCACACGTCGGGCTGCTCGCCGGTGCCGGGGGCTTGAGCGCGGCCGCCGTCCTCGAACGCATCGTCCTCGCTGAAGGTCTCGATCACGGGGGCCTCGTCGCGAACCATCGTGACGTCCTCGCCGCGGGCCTGGCGGTCGGCCTCCTCCTGCGAGCGGGCGACGTTGATCGTGGCCTTCACGATCACTTCCGGGTGCAGCTGCACGCGGACGTCGTGCACGCCCAGCGTTTTGATCGGCTTGTCGAGCAGGATCTGGCGGCGGTCGACGGTGAAGCCGCCGGCGGTGATCACGTCGGAGATGTCGCGCGTCGAGACCGAGCCGTAGAGCTGGCCGGTGTCGCCGGCCTGGCGAATCGACACGAACGACTTGCCGTCGAGCTTCGTGGAGACGCCCTCGGCTTCCGTCTTCTGCTCGAGATTGCGCGCCTCGAGCACGACGCGCTGGCTCTCGAACTGCTTCTTGTTGTCGTCGGTGGCGCGCAGCGCCTTGCCCTGCGGCAGCAGGAAGTTGCGGGCATAGCCGTCCTTGACGCGGACGATGTCGCCCATCTGGCCGAGGCGGCCGATGCGCTCGAGCAGGATTACGTTCATGTAGGTCTCCTTGGATGCGGGATGTGGCGGAATGAGATGACGAAAGCGGTCAGTCGGGATCGGGCGCGGGGGGCGGATTGCCGCGCCGGAGCGGGAGGATGGGCGAGAGCAGCGCGAACACGACGAGCCCCAGCGCGATCCAGCTGTTGAGCGCGACGAGCAGCGCATAGAGCACGACGAGCAGAACCGGCCGCCCCGCGATGCCGCGCGAAATGTCGTGGATGATGGCGAGGCCGAGCAGCAGGTTGGCGCAGAAGAAGGCGCCGGCAAAGCCCGAGCCGATGAAACCCAGCGCGCCGCCGACGAAGGTCAGCGCCAAGGCAGCCGCGAGTCCGAGGCCGAAGCCCGCAGGAAAGACCATCGTCGGCACGTCTGGAAGCGGGCGTGCGAGGTGGCCGGAAGCCGCGGTGATGCGGCTGCCCAGGTAGAGATTGAGCAGCATGCCGAGCAGCCAGCTGAAGGCGGAAGCCGCCGGCAGCGCGTACAGCATGACCTCGACCAGGGTGCCGATCTGGCCCTCGTCGAACGGGCGCGATTGGAACTGCGGCATGCGCTCGAAGAACAGGTCGACGAGCTTGCGCAGCGTCAGGCGCTGCTCGTCGAGATCGGCGCCGAGCAGGATCGTGGTGATGAAGCCGATCACGCCGGCCATCAGCGTGGCCGCCGCAATGATGCGGCCGAGCGGATACCATTCGGGACCGTACTGACCGTCGCGGTTGAGCTGCGCGAGATGCGTGAGAACGGTGATCGGGATGCCGTGGCTCAGCGCCTGGATCGCGGCGACCTTCGGGCCGACCATGAGCAGCAACGCCGTGGCTGACACGATGGCGGCGATACCAGCGACAACGGCACCGGACGCCAGGCCCGCCAGCACCAGCGGCAGCGGCGCCAGCATGTAGATGATGATGCGCGTGGCGAGCGGGCCGGTGGACGCGGCCAACAGCAGGAAGGCCGACGCCAGGCCGGCTCCAAATCCAATGATGAGAGTTTTGAGTGGCATTGTCAGCTGTCCCGCTCGACTAGCGGTTAGAGCCGGCACGCGGACCGGCTCAACCATTTTTGGTGACCACGGCGACGTCCCCTGCGGGGACCGCCGCCGTGTGCGTGTCGGCTTACTTGATCACGTAGGGCAGAAGGCCCAGGAACCGCGCGCGTTTGATGGCGCGGGCGAGTTCACGCTGCTTCTTGGCGGAGACCGCGGTGATGCGGCTCGGCACGATCTTGCCGCGCTCGGAAACATAGCGGCCGAGCAGGCGCGAGTCCTTGTAGTCGATCTTCGGCGCGTTGGCGCCCGAGAACGGGCACGTCTTGCGGCGGCGATGGAATGGCCGGCGGGCGGGTGCTGCTGCGTCTGCCATCAGGTTCTCTCCGTGCTCGGACCGCGGGGGGGACGGTCGCCGCGATCACCGCCGCCGCCGCCACCCAGGCCGCCTTCGCGGGGCGGACGATCGCCGCGCGGGCCGCCGAAGCCGCCTTCACGTGGGGGACGGTCGCCGCGATCACCGCCGCCGCCACCACCGAGGCCGCCTTCGCGGGGCGGGCGGTCGCCACGGGGGCCGCCGAAGCCGCCTTCACGGGGGGGACGATCGCCACGCGGGCCGCGGTCGCCGCCACGGAAGCCGCCGCGATCGCCGCCACGAAACCCGCCACGCTCGCCGCGCTCGGGTCGCTCGTCGCGGTCGCTCTTGCGCATCTGCGCCGACGGCTCGGCCTCGAGCGCCTCGACTTTCACGGTCAAAAACCGAAGGATGTCGGTATGGATGCCCATCCGGCGCTCCATCTCGGTGACGGCTGCGGGCGGCGCGTCGAGATTGAGAAGCGTGTAGTGGGCCTTGCGGTTCTTCTTGATCTTGAAGGTGAGCGACTTCAGGCCCCAGTACTCGGTCTTGGCGACCTTTCCCTTGCCTTCAGCGATCACATCGGAGAATTCCTTGATCAGCGCCTCGACCTGTGTCTGCGACACGTCTTGGCGGACAAGGAACACGTGCTCATAGAGCGGCATGTCCTGGCCTTCCTTCCAGTTGAACCCTCCGGCGCGTAGCCCCTCACGGGCCGCTGGTCCCAGGCGGGACGGAAGGCCCATCAGAACGACCCATAGAGCGGAGACACCGGGATTGAGAACGGCAGATGCCGTCCTACGAGCCGCAGGCGAGGCCAAAACCTCGCGCACAGCCACCCCATTCAGCCTCCAACCGGAGCGGGTAGCGGGTGGCTTATGCCTGCGATCCGGGAGGCGGGCAACCGCAAAAGTGGGTGAAAATCCGGGGGTGGCCAGAATTCCACCCTCGATCGGTCCATCTCGAGGTACCGAATGCCTCGCGCAGCCTCGTGCAAGCTCGTGCAGCGTGGTCAGGGCGACGCAGGCTAGGAGGCTAGCCGAGGTGTCGAGAAACGCAGCCCTGGACCGAATTTGCGAGTTAACCTCGTTTACCGAATTTGCGAGTTAACCTCGTTTCGGGCGCCGGGCGGGCCAGGCCGGCCTCGATCGCCCTCACCGCCACCGCAGCTCGAACGGCGACAGCCAGATCTTGTGCTTGTCGCCCGGTTTGTCGCCCGGCATGACGATTTCGGACAGGACGCCGGCAATCTGGGCTTCCGAGGTCGGGCCCTGGGCCTCGCGGAAGACGACGTTCGACTTCTCGTACCTGAGATGGCCGTCGACCCAGATGCGCAGCAGGCCGTCTTTCTTGCCCGGCGTATTGAGCACGACTTCCTGGTCGAGCTTGACCCACTCGCCCTTCGAGAAATGGAAGCCGCGGCGATCGTTGCCGAGGGAACGGCCGGTGCTCCAGTCGGGCAATTGCGTGTAGAAATCGCCGGCGCCGCCGCCGTTCCAGCTGTAGCGCGTGGAGAACTCGGGATTGGCGGCGTCCCCCTGTTCCTTCTCCTTGGCGACGCCGTAGAGGCCCGGCAGGCGGCCGCCCTTGCCGAAATCGAAATCGTCGCCGAGGTAGACCGAATAGGAGAGGCACGCCGCCTCGGCCAACTTGAAGCCGCTCGGGATCCAGGTGAAGCCGATGCCCGGGCGCTGGTCCTTGGCCTTGCCGAGGGCGTACTCCACTGCGTAAGGGGCGGGGCCGGACTTGAGTTTGACGACGCGCGTCGAGTCGATGACGCCCCAGTCGGTGCCCGACAGCCGCGCCTGCAGCTCCGCCGTCGAGATCGGCTGGCCGTCACGCTCGACGATGAACTGGCTGCCGGTCAGATAGCGCTCGGTGCAGACCGGCGCATCGTCGTGGAACAGCATCGAGTGCAGCATGGAGACGCCGGCGAAGGCGACGACCAACAGCGCGGCGCCGTTGAACAGCATGACCTTCATGCTCGGCAGTTTGAAGCTGCTCTGACGCCTCATGGTGTCGGCTCCTTAGGCCCGGAAGGCCCGGTTGATATTGCGCATGACGGGATCGAGAATGTGGTCGAGCAGCGTGCGCTCGCCGGTCAGCACGAGAATCTCGGTGCGCTGACCAGGATGCAGCTGGAAGCGCCGCGCGATCTCGCTCCGGGTCTCGTCGAGCTCGATGCGGGTGACGAAAAAGGCGACGCCCGACCGTTTGTCCTCGATGCTGTCGGGCGACACCCAAGCGACCTTGGCCATCAGCGGACGCTGCTCGCGCCAGCTCAAGCCCGTGAGCCAGACCTTGGTGGTCTGACCGGGCCTGACGAGATCGATCAGGGCTGGCGACAGGCGGCCCTCGACGACGAGGCGCTCGTCGCGCGGTACGATCTCGGCGATCGTTGCGCCTGGCTGGATCACCTCACCGGAACCGCGCACGCCGAGCGCGAGCAGCTTGCCGGCAACCGGGGCGCGGATCTCGGCGCGCGACGCCTCCTGCTCGGTGACGGCGATGCGCGCCTGCACGGTCGCGACTTCCTTCTCGACCTCCGCCACCTGACGCTCGAGCGCGAGCACCTTGGAGCGCACGGCCAACTGCATGGCGGCGAGGTCGTGCATCATCGCCGCTTCTTGCCGGATCAAATCCAGCTGACGCCCGGCGGCCCTGGACTGCGCCTTCAGCGCTGTGATCTGCTCGTCGATCTGGGCGGTGTCGAGCGTGACGATGAGATCGCCGGCCCGGACCTCGTCGCCTTCCTTGACGTGCAGGCGGCCGACGACGCCGCCGCGCTGGTGCTGCACGGGTTTCGACTTCGACTCGACGATGATGGTGCCAGCGAGGCTCGCGCCTTTGTCGATCGGCATGCGAGCCGCAGCGAACAGGCCGCCGCCGAGGAACGTGGCGATGACG
This sequence comes from Hyphomicrobiales bacterium, assembly GCA_031418955.1. Classification (GTDB taxonomy): domain Bacteria; phylum Pseudomonadota; class Alphaproteobacteria; order Rhizobiales; family Hyphomicrobiaceae. The sequence continues at coordinate 7,479 of JANOJW010000075.1, forward strand.
AGGAGGCCCGACAGCACGGGGCCGCGGATGCTCAAGCGAGGCGTGCGATGCGCGGGCGGATGGACGGGATCGATCATCTGCTTCCCCTCACTGCGCAATCGAGACGGATGGGCGGGCGCCGAGGCTGCGTGCGACGTCGGCGGCAGCGCCCGAGGCCTGAACTCGTCCGTCCTTCAGCACGATCATGCGGTCGGCGAGGCCGGTCAGGCGCTGGTCCTGCGTGGCGATGACGAGGCCGATGCCGGCGCTCTTGAGCTCGGCCAGATGCCGGGCGAGGTGGCGGATCGCGCCCGCATCGAGGCCGATCTCGGGCTCGTCGAGCACCAAGAGCCGCGGCGACCCGAATGCGGCGCGCGCCAAGGCGACGGCGCGGCGCTCGCGCAAGGAGAGCCCTGCGCCGCCTGGACCCACCATGGTGTCGTAGGCGTTGGGGAGCGTGAGCAGCGTTTCGTGCACACCGGTTCGGATCGCTGCGCGCACCACGGCGAGCTGGCTCGCCTCGCGGAAGCGGGCGATGTTGGCGTGCACCGTCCCCTCGATGACGACCGCGTCGTCGGGCAGGTAGCCGATCGGGGGAAGCGCCGAGGTGCGCTGCCAGGCGGCCACCGGCACGCCGTCGAGCAGGCAGGTGCCGGTGCGCGGCGTCAGCGCGCCGGCGAGCATCGCGGCGAGCGTCGACTTGCCGGACCCGTTCGGACCGACGATCGCCAAGCATTCGCCGGGTTGTAGCGTGAGTTCGACATCGTGCAGCGCCGGTGTGCTGCGCGAGGGGTAGTAGTAGCTGACGCCCGACAGAGCGATATGGCCTTCAGCGCCCGCGTCGGCGTCGCCGATTGCCGTGCTGCGCACGTCGGGGGCGTGCTGCTTCAGGCGGCGATAGGCTCTGAGCGCGATGCCCGCCGACCGGAAGGCTGCGACCGACACCTCGAGCGGGGCCAGTGCGCGCGCGAGCAGAATTGCGCTAGCGACAAGGGCGCCCGGCGACAGCTCGCCGCGGATCACCAGCCAGGCGCCGATGCCGTAGACGGCGATCTGGGTGACGACGCGCAGCGCCCGCGCGCCGGCCTTGATGAAGCTCGTGCGCTTGCCGATCGAATAGGCGCCGGCGATGTGCGAGCGGTTGGTCGCTTCCCATTGCTCGGCGGCGCCCGTGCCAAGGCCCAGCGCACCCGCAAGCGGCCCGCGGCCCGCGACCGTGCGCCACCAGCCCTCGGCACGCTCGGCCGAGCGCTGGGTTTCCTCCATCAGTGCGCCCGTGAACAGCGACAGCGCCGCGCCCGCCATCAGCAGCAGGATTGCAGCGACAAGGCCGACGAGGCCCATCAGCGGATGCAACAGCAGCAGCGCGCCGAGGAACAGCGGCACCCACGGCGCATCGAACAGCGCGAGCATCAGCGGACCGGTGAGGAACGTCCGCAACGCCGACAGCGACTTTATCTCGCTGTGCATCTCATCGGCCTGCAGCCCGGCCTTGAGGCCATTCGAGAGCAGGTGCTGGCCAAGCTCGTGGTCGAGCCACAGCGCGGCGCGCAGCATGATGCGGTCGCGGACGATCTCGATCAGCATCATGGCAATGACGGCGGCAAGTGCGAGCAGAGCCAGGAGTGTCAACGTCTCGATGCTGCCCGAAGGCACCACCGTCTCGAACACCTGCAACGTGAAGATCGGCGTCGCCAGCATCAGCACGTTGACGGCGCCGCTGAACAGCAGGGCCACGAAAGCGGCCCGCCTCACCTGCTTCAGATAGCGCCGCGACGTACGCATACGGGATCTCACGCGAGGAGCGCCCGAAGCAGCGCTCCGGGACCGTCCATGCGGGCACCCTGGCAGAAAGACTTAAAGGATCCTTGAAGGCGGCGCTCAAACTGTCGCGAATCCGGCGGCCAGGCCAGGGCAGTTCAATTCATGTCTCTCCCTTCCCCCTCAACGGGGGAAGGGCCGGGGATGGGGGTGGTGCACGGGGATGGGGGTGGTGCACGGGCCTCTCGATAGGTCGGTGAACACCCCCCCACCTCGGTCCCTCCCCCGCAAGGGGGGAGGGAAGAAGTCGAAGATCCGAACTTCGAGTTCAAAGTGAATTACCCTGGTGGCCGAGCGATGCTCGACGATATTGTGCTTGCTGCTCGCGATCAGCAGTTGCAAGCTCGGGGCTCTCAATCGAGCCTCCTGATACACGGTGTCCCATGACCGCTCCCGACCGTCTGCGCGCGCTGTTGAAGAAGCCCGGTTTCGTCGTGATGCCGGCCGTTTGGGACGGCATCTCAGCGAAGCTCGCCGCCGAGCAGGGCTACGAAACGGCGTTCCTGTCGGGCTCGTGCGTGGCCGCCAGCCGCTTCGGCGGGCCCGATCTCGATCTCATCACTGCAACCGAGATGCAGGACAGCCTCAACATGGTGCGTCAGGCCGCACCCGGTACGTTGATCCTCGCCGACGGCGATCACGGCTACGGCAACGCCATGAACGTGCAGCGCACCGTGCGCGCCTATGGCCGGGCAGGCGCGGCCGCCGTGCTGATCGAGGACAAGATCACCCCGCGCGCCCTGACCGCCGGCGGCAAGCCCGGCATCCCGCGCGAGGACGCCCGCATGAAAGTACGCGCGGCGGTCGATGCGGCCAAGGAGTCGGGCATCGTCGTGATGGCGCGCACCGATTGCCGTCCGACGGCCGGTCTCGACGAGGCGATCGCGCGCATCGAGATGTTCGTCGAGGAAGGCGCCGAGATCCTGTTCCTCGACTCACCCCAGAACGAGGACGAGTGCCGCCGCGCCATCGCTGCCGCCAAGGGGCGTCCGTCGTTCGCCGTGCTGTCGCCGGGCGCGCAGCGCGAAACGCCGACCCAGAAGCGTGCCGCCGAGCTCGGCTTCAAGATCGGCACCTTCCCGACCGGCATGCTGTCGCCCGCGATCGCTGGGATGAAGGCGGGGCTCGCAGCGATCAAGGCAGGCGAATCGGAATCGAAGGCCGCGCTGCCGCCGGCGGATCTGCGGGCCATCCTCGGCTATGCCGAGTACGAGGCGAAGGCAAAGTCGTTCATTCCGAAGGGGTGAGGGCCGAAGGGGTGAGGTTTGCGTAGGTTCGGAGTAAGTTCCCATGTGCGGCGCACACCTTGATCCATGAAACAAGCTGCCGCGCAGTCGCGATTTTTGCGATGCAGCATCGTGCTGCGCCGCAGCTAGTTTCAGGAAAGGCCGCCCTTCACTCGGCCGAAGTCCGACAACCCCGACCGCCGGCGCCCGCGGCGTCGGACATCGCGGGCGTGTCCTCGGCGATCCTGTTCAGCGCCCAGCGGCCTGCTCACTGCGACCTACGGCTTTGGGCGGATTTCATCCGCCCGACGGCAGGAGCTTCTCTGGTGGAAGGATAATGGCGTTGCGCCGTCCCCGGCGCGACCCCATTTACGTGGGATCTTGGCTGTCGGCCATTGCGCCGCCATGCGACCAGCGCAAAACAGCTTTTGTCACCGAGCGGAGACCGACCGGCGTGCTGAAGATATCCATCGCTGCGGGCCTCAAACTGATCACGGCGGCCGCCATCGGCCTGTCGTCGATCGCCCAACCGATTCGCGCGCAGTCCGCGGCGCCAGCCGGCAGCCAGACGCCCGGCGTGGGTCTACCGCGGGCCGATCTGGAGGCCTGCCGGGCGCAGGACGAGACTGCCTTCCGTCGCGCCGTCGAGGCGATCACCACCGACGCGCTGCAACAGGGCCTCGCGGGGCTCGACGCGCGCGGCATCGTTGCCGACGAATGGCGGCGCGGCGGCCTCGACCAGATCATTGCGCGTGAGGTCGATGTGGCCATCGAGGCGGTCAAGGACGAGTCGAGCTGGGGCCGCCTGATCGAGAGCATCGTCAACCCCGACACGGCGCGCGCGCTGGCGACGCCCGTCGCCGAGCGCGTGTTCCGCTCCGACGCCATGAAGGGCGCCATGGAGCAGCTCGCGGCCGGCGTCGGTCGAGAGGTCGGTCGCCGCATCGAGCTGGCGACGGGCGACGCAGCTCAACCCGCCGCCCGCTGCATCGAGGCCTATCTCGGGCCCCGCTATGGCAGCACCATCGCCAAGCTCGTCGCCCAGTCCGGCGCGCGCGAGTTCGCCGTCGATCCGGCCAAGGCGCAAGCGAGCGTCACGCCCGGCGCCGTGCTCGCCGAGGGCAGCGGCGCCATCGCCGGCGTCGTCATGGTGATCGTGCGCCGCGAGATCGCGCTGATCGCCAACCGCATCGCCCAGCGCCTCGTCGGCATCGCGCTCGGCCGCGTGGTGTCGAGCGTGGTCGGCGGCATCGGCGTGGTGCTGATCGCGAAAGACGTCTGGGACTTCCGGCACGGCGTCATGCCGATCATCGCCGAGGAGATGAAATCGCCCGACACGCGCGCCAAGGTGCAGGGCGAGCTCGCCCGCTCGATCACCGAGCAGCTGGGCGAGCACAGTCGCGAGATCGGCGGCAAGACGGCAGACCGCATCGTTGAAATTTGGCACGAGTTCCGCCGGGCGCACGCCAAAGTCGTCGAGCTGACCGAGCGCGATCCCGCATTCAAGCGACTGGCCGAGAGCGTCAGCCCGGCACGCGTGCCGCGCCTCGACGAGGCGGTGGCGCTGATCCTGGCGAGCGAGGGGGAGGCCGGAATTGCGCGGCGCTTAAGCGACGGCAGCCTGCATCAGGCGGTGGAGAAGCTGCCCGCCGCCGGGTTCGACATCGCGCGGGATCTGCGATCGCTCGATCTGGGGCTCCGGTGGGCCGCACTTGCCGGCGATCTGCTGCCCCGCGTCGCCGAAGACGAGTTGCACCGGCGCGGCGCGCCCGAGGCCTTCACGCGCGCGGCACTGTCCCGCCTCGTCGGCCTCGGCGACCGGCTCGCTGCGGGCCGCATCGCCGGCATCGAGCGCGGCGCGCGCGAGGCGCTGATGGAGCTGTCCGACGCAGATCTGCGCCATCTCGCCCGGTCGCTGACCGAGCCGGAACTCGGCGGTCTTGCATCGTATCTGGGTGCGCTCGACTCCGCGCGGGCCAAGTACCTGCTCGCCTCGGTGCTCGCCAAGCCGCAGCACATGGCGGCGCTGAGCTCGGCGACGGTGAGGGCCGCCGTGCTCGCGAGCCGCGACCGCACCGCGGCGCTGACCACCATGCTGCGCGGCGACGGGTATCTCGACGTCGCCCACGTGCTCGATGATCTGAAACTCGCACGCGCCGGCCTCATCGATCCGCGTCTCGTCGTGGCGCGCCATCCAGCCGCCGTAGCGGTGGCGGGGATCGGCGCGCTGCTGTCGCTGATGCTGCTCTGGCGCATGCTGTTGGGGCGCCGCCCGAGACGCCGGCCAGATGCCGCAGCGTGAACACCAGATGCCGCAGCGGGAACAAGCGCGCGCTGGTTACCAACAGGCAGGCGCGAGTTGCACTGGCTTGGCCGAGCCCTCTCCGCTATTCGGATTGACGCAACGATTCTCGACGCGAGCAGATGTCTTCGCGTGCCAATTCCAGGGAGATCCTCCGATGACATTGAAGTCGCCCGGCATCCTGACCTTCATGATTTCGGTGATTCTGGTCGTTTGCGCGCTGATCACCAAGTTCTTCGGGGCCGCGATCCCGCTGGTCTCGGGCCACGAATTCTGGGTCGTTCTGCTCGCCCACCTGCTGCTGGTGTTCGGCTGCATCCTGCGCGGACTTTGAGCGGATAGACTGTTCGTGGCGCCTTCAGATGCCCACACCCTTTACTTGGGCCTTCAGCTGCCCACACGGCAGCCGGCCGCATCCGGCGCGTGTTGTCTGCGCCTTCAGATGCCCACAAGCATACGGCGCGGCAACATCAGCAAAGCTGTGTTGAACTGTCGCGCGGCGACCCGCGCGCTGGCCCCCGCCGCAGTGCGGGGCTTAGCGTTGCGGCATGAGCGCAAGGCGATTCTTTTCACTGGGTGAGCGACCGGGCCGCGGCTGGCTCGGTTCCCGCGACGTTTGGGTCGCCGCGGCTTTGACGTTGCTGGCGCTCGCATTGATCAGCGGCAATCGCAGCGAAGGACCGCAGCCGGTGGGCGTCTCGGCCGGCGTGCACGCGAAAGACTGATGACGGATCATCCGTCTACTGCTCATCGTTGCGCTGGCGGTTGTCCGCCGCTTGGCGCCATTCGGCGTGCCGCAGATCATCAACGGGATGTTCTGGGGCGGCCTGTGGGACGCGCTGTTCGCGCTGATCCACGACAAGCTGCCGGGCGGAATGTTGTGGCTGAAGGGCCTGCTCTACGGTTTGATGATCGTCGTGGTCAGCAACTGGATCGTTCTGCCGCTGATCAGAGGCCAACTCCTCGGCCAGAAAGGCCAGGCGCTGTTCGCCGATTTCGATCCAAAGCGGATGCTCGCGGGTGCTTGCGTCCTGGGAGGCTTCGGGCTCGCGACCGCGATCATCTACGGCCTGCTCTCGGGCCGCCGTTCAACCTGACCGCTGGATGATCGCAGAAAGCCCGCGCGTGGCCGCGCGGGCTTGGCAAGTCTTTGGTTGTCGGACGCCTCAGCGCCGGCGTGCCGGTGGACGCCGACCAGCACCGCCTGGTCCTCCGGGTCCGCCCGGCGGTCCCGTCCGCGTGTCCTTGTGGCGGAAATTGATGCGCCCCTTGGTCAAATCGTACGGCGTCATCTCCACGGTGACCTTGTCGCCAGCCAGGATGCGGATCCGGTTCTTCTTCATGCGGCCCGACGTATAGGCGATCACCTCATGGCCGTTCTCGAGTTTCACGCGGCAGCGGGCGTCGGGCAGCACCTCGGCCACCACGCCCTCGAACTCGAGCATTTCTTCCTTTGCCATTCTCGCTCTCTCATCGCGCGCCGGTCCGGCCGACGCTCGCGCATTTTGATCGTCAATGCCCGCTCATGCGCGGATTTGCAACCGTTTGGACCCGGATCAGGAAGCCCCGCCGCATCGACAATGCCGCGTGGACTACCGCAATTGGCTGCGGGGCGTACCCGGAGGCCCGCCCCGCAGCCAAGGCCCTCTGGGGACTTCAGGTCTTGAGATTGACCGCGGCGCTCTTGCCGTTACGGCCCTTCTCGATCTCATACGTGATCTTCTGGCCTTCACGCAGGCCAGTCAGACCGGCCCGCTCGACCGCCGAGATGTGGACGAACACGTCGTTGCCACCTTCGTCCGGTTGAATGAAGCCATAGCCCTTCTGGGCGTTGAACCATTTGACAGTGCCAGTCGACATTCTCGTAGTGCTCCAATTGCTAGCCGCCCGCACGATTGCTCGCGGCCATCAAATCACGCAATGGAGTGGACCAGTTCAGCACTCGCGT
>JANOJW010000076.1:0-6082 GCA_031418955.1 Hyphomicrobiales bacterium
GTCGACGAAGTCGAGGTCGAAGAAGGCTGGGTAACGCTGACTGGCGAGCTGCCTTGGAGCTACCAGGTTAAAAGTGCCGAAAAGTGCGTCCGCCCCTTGGTGGGGGTTCGCGGACTGAGCAACTTGATCAAGATTAAGCCTCAGGTCAACACTGCAGACATTGGCGTGCAGATCTCTGCCGCGTTAAAACGTCAGGCAGCGCGGGAAGCGAAACACATCGCGATTGAGGTTAAGGGAGGCACGGTCACTTTGGAGGGCAAAGTGCACTCTCTGGCCGAACGAGATGCGGCAGTGGGCGCTGCGTATTCGGCCAAAGGAGTCTCCACTGTGGTGGACCGTCTGGAACTTGCGTTTTGAGGATGGATTGCGCGCTCACGGCAAAGGGATTAGTTACTCTTAAGTTCGCCAGCGGTCTGACATGCAGCGCACAGGGCCGCTTCCGGAATGGCTTGCAGTCGGCGCAAATCGATGGCCTTATGGCAGCTTTCGCAATATCCATAGCTCCCTAGCACCAGGCGACGCTGTGCGGCTGCTATATTTTTAAGCTCCTGGATCGCGTGTTCTGCGATGGCATCGTCAACCACAGCCTGGGAGGCTTCGTCGGCGACATCCTTGAAGTCTGTTACGTCGCGTGGGAGCGCCTTTCCCTGAACATCGAAGTCTTCCCCGGAGTTGCGCAAAACCGCACGCGCTTGAGCCTCACGCCGTGCAAGAAGTTGGGTGAACCGCTCGGTGAGGGTGTTGTCGGGTCCCTTGGCGTGCATTTCGGCGGCGCCCAGCGCCGTCGCGCGCACGCGGTGCGTCTGCGTGTCGACCTCGACGGTCACCTCGACGCTCTGCCGGTCGGCGCCGAGGCGGACGGCGGCCTCGCGCGCCTCCTCGCGGATCGCCAGCAGGTCCTCGGGCTTGGGATGGGGGATGATGCGCTCGACCGTCTCGCGCACGAGTGCGAGTGCCACGCCGATCGAGGAGATCACTTCGGCATCCTTGGAGATCTCGAACTTCAGGCCCGCAGCTTCCGCGATGAAGGGCAGCAGGGACGCCGCCCCGCCGCCCTCGCCGATCAGCAGGCACTGGTCGGCATCGAGCTCGTACTCCTTGATCAGGTCCGCGACCACCGGCAGCACCTTGGCGGCCGCCGTCTCGAGCACCTTTCGCGCGGCCTCCTCGACTGTCACGCCCAGCAGTTCCGCCAGCGGCGCGAAGGCCTTTCGCGCGGCGCTCGGATTGCCGAACGCGTGCATGCCGGGACGGGCGTAGCCGAGCACGTTCGCCGCGCACGTGGTGGTGAGCGCGAAGCGAACGCCGGACTGGGTGCGAACCGCTACGTGGTTGGCCCCGTCGCCCGCCATCGGCTCGAACAGCTCGAGCGTGGGCTCGACCAACTCGGCGTCGGTCGCGAAGGCCGCATAGGGCAATCCCGCGATGTGCGCACTGCGCGGTCCGACGTCGACGATGCGGCCGGCTTGCGCGCGTATCAGGCTCCCGCCCGCGATGCCGATCACGCGCACGTCGAGCGAGGTGATGTACGTCTCGTGCCCGCCGACCCGCGCGTAAGTGATGGTCGGCCGCCCGTTGCGGATGACGCCGATGTTGGTCGAGGTGCCGCCGACCTCGAAATAGATGCCGTCGGAGATCTTGAGATGCATCAACGCGCCGGCGACGCTGGCCGCCGGGCCCGACAGCATGGTCATGGCCGGGCGGCGGCGCATCTCGCGCGCGTCCATGACGCCGCCGTCGCCGCGCATGATCATCAGGGGTGCGAGGATGCCGGCTTCCCGCACGCTGGTCTCGGTGAGCGTGGCCGTCGCCATCATGCGGGGCAGGATCGAGGCGTTGATCACGGCCGTGCGCGTGCGTTTGGCGAGGCCATAGAGGCGCGTGATCTCGTGGCCGCAGGTCGAGGGCAGGCCCAGGTCCCCGCCGATCTTGCGGACAAGCTCCTCGGTGCCTGTGTTGTCGACGCCGAAAGCGGCGGAGGCGACGAGCACGGTTGCGCCCGCATCGATCAGCGCCTCGACGACGCCGTGCACCTCGTCGGCGTCGAGGTCGTCGGTCTCGAGGAATTGGTTGTGCGTCGACAGCCAGCGGCCGGGCGCCAGCTCGATCGGCTCGACCCGCACTTGGGGGCCGGCCAATGCCGCCGCACTTGCGGCCGACATCCCGATCACGCCGACCGCGGCGACGTCGCCCTCGAGCAGCGCGTTGGTCGCCTGCGTGGTGCTGTGCGCGATGAAGGCGACCTCTTCGGGGCGCACGCCCGTTTCGGCGAGGACGCCGCGGAACGTCTCGATCACGCCATGGGCGACGCCACGCGGGTGGTCATGCGTGGTCTTGACGGAAAAGCGCCCGACCACGGCATGGCTCGCGCCGTCGATCACCACGGCCTTGGTGAACGTGCCCCCGACGTCGATGCCGATGCGGTAGACGCGAAGAGGTGGGGCGACGTCACGCATTGGAGTGAGCATCCCCGGAAGATAGTATGCCTCTGTTCTGGCCCATCGTCCGTTCTCCACGTCGTGTCAGCCGACTGCTAGAGGACGCGGGGCAGACCGACAAGCGATTGGCAGGAATAGGCGACCGGCATCCCGCGCTTGACGTGGCTGTTCGGCTCGGCCTTAAAGTGCGGCATCAGCAGCCGGTGCGACGAGGCAATCCCGATGGACAAGTTCACCACCCTGAAGGGGATCGCTGCCCCTCTCAACATGATCAACGTCGATACCGACCGGATCATCCCCAAGCAGTTCCTGAAGACCATCAAGCGGACGGGTCTGGGCAAGAACCTGTTTTCCGAGATGCGCTATGACGACAGCGGCAAGGAGCGCGCCGATTTCGTGCTGAACCAGGGGCCGTTCCGCCGCGCGAAAATCCTCGTGTCGGGCCAGAACTTCGGCTGCGGCTCGAGCCGCGAGCACGCGCCGTGGGCGCTGCTCGACTTCGGCATCACCTGCGTGATCGCGCCGTCGTTTGCCGACATCTTCTTCAACAACACCTTCAAGAACGGCATTCTGCCAGTCGTCCTGCCCGAGCCGCGCGTCAACGAGCTGCTGCGCTTCCTGCTCGAATTGCCGGGCGCGGAGATCACCGTCGACCTCCCCGCGCAGACGGTGACGGGCCCCGACGGCAAGGTCGACCGGTTCGAGGTCGAGCCGTTCCGCAAGCACTGCATGGTCAACGGCCTCGACGATATCGCGCTGACGCTGGAAAGCGCCGCCGCCATCACGGCGTTCGAGACCAAGGCCCGCACCGCGCGCCCGTGGGCGTGACGGATTGCAACCGTCCCTGCCTCTCACACCGACTTGTCGCCCATTATCGTGACGCGAGCGCCGGAAAGCGTGTGGGGCCAGTAGTCCCACATGGCCCGGTGCTGAGCCCAGCGGTCTCAGGCTGTCTCCGGCGGCCAAAGCAGATCGAGCGCGAAAGTGTGCGCCTCGAAGGGTGGTGCGGTCACCGAGTCCGCGTCCTTGTAGGTGGCGGCGAGCAGCCATTGCCGGCCTTGGAGGGCGAACACTTCGAGTGTCTTGGAGATCGGATCTACGTACCAGCAATGCCCGACATCGAAATCTGCGTAGATGGCGAGCTTATCGGTGCGATCGAACCTCTGGGTCGATGCCGACAGCACCTCGCACACCCAGTCCGGTGGCGTGTCGATGAAGGCCATGTCCGGAAACGGCGTGAGCCGTTCGCGCCGCCAGCCTGCGATGTCGGGCACCAGCACGTGCTCGCCCAGATGCAGTTCCGGCTCGAGCAGCAGGACCCAACCGCCGGGACCGCCACGGCCCACACCGAAGGGGGCATCGAGTTCGCGAAATACCGACCCCATCGCCTTGCTGTGCCGTGGCGTTGGCCGTGGATGGGCATGCAGCACGCCATAAGCGATCTCGCCGACGACATGGGGCGGCAGCGCTTCGATTTCGGCATAGGTCGCTGGGCGGAGCTTTGTCTGTGACATGCCGGAAACCTATCATCGACACACCGCGCAATCCATCTACAGCTCAACCACCCGCGTTGCTGGCAACGGGACCATCCGGTAGGGTCGCGCCGACCCGAGCCCGCACCGACGAGCCCCGCATGGCGAACCCCTACGACATCGATCTTCCGCGCAATCCGGCGAACTTCCAGCCGCTGACGCCGTTGTCCCTGCTAGAGCGGGCGGCCGCCGTCTATCCGGCGCAGACCGCGGTCATCCACGGTGCTGAGACGACCACCTACCACGAGTTCTACGCGCGCTGCCGAAGGCTCGCCTCGGCGCTGGCCAAACGCGGCATCGGGGTCGGCGACACCGTGTCGGTGATGCTGCCCAACGTGCCACCGATGCTCGAGGCGCACTACGGCGTCGCCATGACCGGCGCGGTGCTGCATTCGATGAACACGCGGCTGGATGCGGCCATCATCGCCTTCCAGCTCGATCACGCGGAGACGAAGATCCTGATCACCGATCGCGAGTTCGCGCCCGTGATGGCGGCGGCGCTAGCGCTCGCCCGGGTGCGCCCGCTGATCATCGACTACGACGACCCCGAGTTCCCGCAGACCGGCGAGCGGCTGGGCTCCCTCGACTACGAAGCGTTCGTCGGGCAGGGCGATCCGGACTTCAAGTGGCGCATGCCGGCGGACGAGTGGGAGGCGATCGGCCTCAACTACACGTCGGGCACCACCGGCAATCCGAAGGGCGTGGTCGTGCACCACCGGGGAGCCGCCCTCATGTGCTACGCCAATGTGCTCGCCGCCGGCATGGGGAAGCACCCGGTCTATCTGTGGACGCTGCCGATGTTCCACTGCAACGGCTGGGCGTTTCCCTGGACGCTGTCGGCGGTGGCGGGCGTGCACGTGTGCCTGCGCTGGGTGCGGCCCAAACCGATCTACGATCTGATCGTCGAGCACAAGGTCACGCACATGTGCGGGGCACCGATCGTGATGGCGACGATGCTCAATGCCCCCGACGCTGAGAAGCGCGCAATCGCGCACACCGTGCAGTTCGTCACGGCCGGCGCGCCACCACCTGAGACCGTGCTCGCGCGGATGGCCGACGCGGGCTTCAATGTCACGCACGTCTATGGGCTGACCGAGGTCTACGGGCCTTCCGTTGTCAACGAGTGGAAAGCCGAGTGGGGCGCACTCGATGCCCAGAGCCAAGCGAAGCTGAAGGCGCGCCAGGGCGTGCGCTATACCGCGCTCGACGGGCTCACCGTCATGGACCCGACCGCCATGCAGGTCGTTCCCGCCGACGGGGAGACGATGGGCGAGGTGATGATGCGCGGCAACATCGTCATGAAGGGCTACCTGAAGAACAAGGCGGCGACCGATGAGGCGTTCGCTGGCGGCTGGTTCCACACCGGCGACCTCGGCGTGCTCCATCCCGACGGCTACATCCAGCTGAAGGACCGCTCCAAGGACATCATCATTTCGGGCGGCGAGAACATCTCGTCCATCGAGGTCGAGGAGGTGCTCTACAAGCACATAGCGGTGCTGGCCTGTGCGGTGGTGGCGAAACCCGATGAGAAGTGGGGCGAGACGCCGTGCGCATTCGTCGAGCTGAAGCCCGGCGCAAGCCCGACTTCCGCCGAAATCATCGCCTGGTGCCAGCAGCATCTCGCGCGCTACAAGTGCCCGCGCCACGTGGTATTCGGCGAGATCCCGAAAACCTCGACAGGCAAGATCCAGAAGTTCCTGCTGCGCGCCAAGGCCAAGGCGGCGTGAGGGTGCCATGACCACGCCCGACACCTCGCTTGCCGGACGCATCATCCTCGTGACGGGCGCAGCGGGCACGCTCGGGCGCGCGATCTGCGAGGCGATCTCGGCGAAGGGCGGCACGGCGGTGCGGGCCGATCTGCTCGGCCGGCCAAACATGGACCTCGCCCTCGACGTCACCAAGGAAGACGATTGGATCGCGGCGACGGCTCGCATTGCGGCGAAGCACGGCCGGCTCGACGGGCTCGTCAACAATGCGGGCATCGTGCTGGTCGGCGACGTGGAGGGAACGAGCCTCGCCGATTTCCGGCGCGTGATGGCGGTCAACGTCGATGGCGTGTTCCTGGGCTGCAAGTACGCCATGCCGCTGCTGGCCAAATCGGGCGCTGCCTCG
>JANOJW010000077.1:0-4825 GCA_031418955.1 Hyphomicrobiales bacterium
GCCACCATCGTGCACCACGGCAGCGCCTCCGAGCGTGCGCGCGAGGACAAGCTCGTCAAGCTGCTGGCGGCGAAGTCGATGCTGATCGAGCGGCATTTCTCCGTCGGCACGCGAGGCCTTGGCCACGTCCTGCACGCCGCCTGGCCCTTCACGCGCATGATCGCCTACGACATCCGCTCGCGCTGGAGCGGCCGCGCGCACGACGAGGAGGCAGCCCACGTGTGGCGCCATGTCTGGCAGCGGCGGGACGAATGGCTGGACGGCTACACGTCCACCCCGCCTCTCCAGTCGGCGTCGGTCGTCACGGCTGGACGCCGCGCATGACATCGTCGCTCCACCATCGGCCTGCCTATTCGATCGGCACCCTCGTCAACGACGATGCGCACTACGCAGCGATGCGCGAGAGCTTCGCGCTACACGGGTTCGGCGGCAGGGATTGCGAGTTCCTGCCCGCCCATCGGCCCGCTTGCGCCTATCGGGCGCTGAACGAGATCCTGAACCGTGCACGCGGGGCTCGCGTCATCCTCTGCCACCAGGACGTCCGCCTGATCGGCGACGGCCGCACCGAACTCGATGCGCGGCTCGCAGATCTCGACGCGGCCGAGCCCGGCTGGGCGGTCGCCGGCAATGCTGGCGGCGTCGCACCCGGCGAGCTCGCGATCCGCATCACCGACCCGCACGGCGCCGACCGCCGCGTCGGCACCTTGCCGCAGCGCGTCATGTCGCTCGACGAGAACTTTCTCGTCGTGCGCGCGGAGGCTCGCATCGGCTTTTCGCGTGACCTCGACGGATTTCACTTCTATGGCACCGACATCTGCCTGATGGCGGATATCGCCGGCCACTCAGCCCACGTCGTCGATTTCCATCTCGAGCACCTCAGCGGCGGTCGCAAGGACTCAAGCTTTCATCGCGCCGAGATCGATTTCCGCGCCAAGTGGGGCCGCGCGCTCCGACCGCGGTGGATGCAGACGACCTGCGCGCTTCTGCGCCTCGATGGCGCCTCCACCACCGCCTGGATCGGCAATCTGGCGGCACGGCCTTACGGCCATCTGCTGCGGGCCCGCGCCGAACAGGGCATCTGGACGTCGCCGCGCAGGGCTGGAAAGCCGCGCGGATGAGCCAATCCACCACGCGTCGCGGCCGTCTGCTCGCCATCCGCGTCGCAGGCCAGGGCGCTCTGCTGTTCGTCGGCTTCGGCATGGCGCAGGCGTTCTCGTTCGCCCGCAATGCAGCGCTTGGCTACTGGCTCTCGCGCGGGGATTTCGGCATCGCGGCCGCCCTCGCCGTGACGCTGCAGCTGATCGAGACCATGTCCGACATCGGCGCGGACCGATTGCTCGTGCAGGCGCGTGACGACGAGACGAACCTGCTCGACACCGCGCACACGATCATGGTCGGGCGTGGGATCGTGACGGCGTTGCTCCTCTTCCTCGCGGCCGGGCCGACTGCCGCCTTCTTCGGCGTCTCACAGCACACCGGTCTCTTCCAGATGCTGGCCTGGGTGCCGCTCGTGCGCGGCTTCGTCAATCTCGACCAGCGCCGGCGGCAGCGCGACCTCGACAACGGCGCCTACCTCGCGACCGAGGTCGGGTCGCAAGCGATTGCGCTCGCATGCCTGCCGTTTCTGCTCTGGCTGTCGCGCTCCCCCGTCGTCGTGGTTTGGCTGGCGCTGATCCAATCGCTCGCCGCGGTGAAGCTGTCGCACGCGCTCTCGACGTCGTCCTGGTGGCTCGACTTCGACGCAGGCCGCCTCAAGCGCTTCCTGGCGTTCGGCTGGCCGATCTGGCTCTCTGCGTTCCCGCTGATGATCGTCTACCAGGCCGACCGCTTCATCGTGGGCCACGCCTATGGCATGGAAGCGCTCGCCGTCTATTCGGCCGCCTTCATGGTGACCATGGTGCCGGGCCTGGTCGCCGCCAAAATCGGCCACGCGCTGATGCTGCCGCTGCTTTCGGAGAAGCGCGGGGAGCCCGCCGTGTTCGCCGAACGGTTCCGCTTCATGTGCGAGATGACTGTCATGATGGCGGCCGTCTACCTCGCCCTGTTCCTGTTCGCGGGCGGCACCGCCATGGCCATCGCCTTCGGACCTAACTATCGCGGCCTCGACGCCCTGGTCGCCTGGCTCGCCGTGATGTGGGCCGTACGCATGGTGCAGGCGCCGCCCGGCATGGCGCTGATGGCGGTCGGAGACAACAAACCGCTGCTGTGGGCTGGCCTCATTCGCGCCGCCGCCCTGCCGCTTGCGGTTGCAGCGGCACTGGTCGGCTGGGGCGTGGTCGGGATCGCGGCCGCCGGCGTCGTCGGCGAGATCGCCTCGCTGATCTACGTGTCGCGTGCGCTTGGCAAAGTCTCGCGCGAACTCACCGGCGCCACGCTCGGACGCGCCGTCGTGCTGCTGCCGCTGGGCGCCGCCGCCCTCTTCATCGCCACCCAGATGCCGCGCGGCGCAGTCCCCCTCTCGACGCTGCAGCAGGCCTTCGCTGCCGGCGCCGTCATGATCCTGCTGACGGCGCTGATCCTGCCGAAACTGCGCCATGCGGTGCAGGGCCGGTTCGTGCGCCGCCGAACGCCTGCGGGAACCTGATCGCTGGTTTTCCCGGGAAGCGGCTGCGTCCTGACGTTCCCTGGCCCAGCCCCTCGATTGCCGCTAGAACATACGCGATGCTGTTCCACTCGCAGGCCTTCCTCCTCGTTTTTCTGCCCGCCGTGCTCGCAGCCTACTATGCGCTGGCCGAGCGGGCGGCGGTGCGCGAGTGGCTGATCATCGCTGCCTCGACCGTCTTCTATGCGTGGTGGGACGTGCGGTTCGTGCCGCTGCTCCTCGGCGAGGTGGTGCTCGCCTGGCTCATTGCCGAGGCCTACTTCAAGAGCGGCAAACGCTGGTTGTTGACGCTCGGCATCGGGCTGAGCCTCGTCGTGCTCGGCGTCTTCAAGTATTTCGACTTCTTCGCTGGCGCCTTGTCGACGCTGACCGGAAGACCGCTGCCGCCTTCCGGCATCGTGCTGCCGATCGGCATCAGCTTCTTCACCTTCCAGATCGTCTCCTACTTCATCGACGTGGGCCGCAGCGCTGCGGGGCGATACTCGCTGCGCCGCTACGCGCTGGTGATCCTGCTGTTTCCCCATCTCATCGCCGGGCCGATCGTGCGCCACGTCGAACTCGTCCCGCAATTCGACGCGGATCCCCGCCGCTCCGGGCTCGCCGAGCGCCTGTCGCGGGGTATCGCCCTGTTCCTCATCGGTTTCCTGCTCAAAGTGATGCTCGCCGACAAGCTTGGCCCCACCGTCGACCGCATCTTCGGCGCGGCCGCGACCGCGACTCCGGATGCAGCCGCCGCGTGGGTCGGCGCGCTCGGCTTCGCGCTGCAGATCTTCTTTGATTTCGCCGCCTACTCCGAGATGGCGATGGGCCTTGCCATGATGCTCGGCCTCACCTTCCCGATGAATTTCGATAGGCCGTACCGGGCGACCAGCCTGCGCGACTTCTGGCGGCGCTGGCACATGTCGCTGTCGCGGTTCCTGCGCGACTACCTCTACATCCCGCTGGGGGGAAGCCGGTCGGGCTTTTCGCGCTTCGCCATCTCGACGATCATTACCATGGGCCTGTGCGGTCTGTGGCACGGCGCGGGGTGGCCGTTCGTGCTGTGGGGCCTCGTGCACGGCGCGGGGTTGATCGTCTGCCGGGCGTGGCAGCTGCGCGGGTTCGCACTTCCCGATTGGGCGGGCTGGGCGCTGACGTTCCTGTTCGCCGTCGCCGCGTTCGTGCCGTTTCGTGCGCCCGACATGGCGACGACGGTGCACATGCTGAAGGGCATGCTCGGCGCCGGCGGCCTGGGTCCTCTGCCCGCGCCGCGCGACCTCGTCCTGCTTGCCATCGCCATGGCGCTGGCGCACCTGCCGCGCTCCAATCCCGAACTCGTCGAACGCCTGCTGCGGCCGCATCCAGCCCTCGCCGTCGCCTCCGCCGCGCTGGCGTTCTGGGGTCTGCTCGAGGTTGGCCGCGGCCAGCCCGCGAGCTTCATCTACTTCCAATTCTGAAGGCGCATGCGCATGGACGGCTGGACGCAGCATCTTCGGCTCTTTGCAGGAACGCTGGCGGCGCTGCTTGCGACAGCGGTCACGCTCGTATGGCTCGCCAACCCGTACGGCAACCTCCGCGTCTCGCCGAGCGCGCATGTGCTGATGGACGACAACCAGCGCTTCCAGTACCCGGCGGTGATCCGCAGCCGCCGCTACGACAGCCTCGTCATCGGCACCTCGACAGCACGGCTGCTGGAACCCGCGCAGCTCGAGCGGGTCTTTGGTGGCCGGTTCGCCAATCTTGCACTCAACTCCGGCACCGCCTGGGAGCAGTGGCGCATCGCACGCCTGTTTGCCGACGAGGTCACGAGCCCGCGCACCTTGCTTGTCGGGCTCGACCATGTGTGGTGCGAGGCCGACGCCGACACGCGCCGCATCACGCCGCGCGGCTTTCCCGAATGGATGTTCGACAACAACCCGTGGAACGACCCCGCTTACATGCTGAACACACGCACGCTCGAGATCTCGGGTCGCCGCGTCGGCCACATGCTGGGCCTCGTCAAGGAGCGGTGGCCGCACAACGGCTACGAGGTGTTCGTGCCGCCCGAGAGCCAGTACGACCTCGCGCGTGCGCGCAGGCACATCTGGGGCGCAGCCGGCCAACCCGCGCTGCCGATCGCGTGGGAGGACGTGCAAGGGACGCCGCAAATGCAAAGTCGAGTCCACGCTCTTCAACGACCGGCCGAGTTTCCGGCTCATGCGTGGCTCGAGGATCTGCTGGTCGCGCGCCGCTTCGAGCGCATCG
>JANOJW010000078.1:0-11051 GCA_031418955.1 Hyphomicrobiales bacterium
CGTCGCGATAGACGATCAGCGGCAGTGTCGGGTTGTTCGGCACGAGGCCGTCGTCGCGGAACTCGTAGCGCTCGATGCGGAGCACCGACGTCGATAGGTGAGATCGCCCCGCCATCAGAGCGCTCGCGGTTTGTCCGGGGCGTCGACGGCGAACAAGAAGCGCAGCGTCGGCCCGTCTGGATCGCGATCGGAGCGGGCGGTGACCATCTGAAACGCCACGCCGTCGAGGCCGAGCGTTGCCCCCTCGACCTGCTCGACCGCCGTGATCTCGATCACCTCCGCCGCGCCACCGCGCGCGTCGATGGTCAAGCGATCGCCGACCGTGAACGGCTTTCTGCCGGCTGCCGGGACCAGCGACGCGGGGCTGATCTCGAGGACTGGCGCCTGCGAGTTCCATTGTGTCTCGGCCCGGGACATCGGCGCCGTATAGGCCTGCTCCAGCACCCGATCGGGGCTGGCAAACGAGATCGCCGCAACGGCTGTGGGAAGTACGGCGACCGCAATCCAGGCTCGGGCGAAGGACCGAAGGCGCAGCGGGCGGCGGCTCATGCGGGTGTCCCTTTCGAACAGGCTCGGGGGCAATATAGGTGCCTACCGGCCGATCCGGAAGGAGGTGGGAGAAACCTGATGGAGGAAGAGGAGGAACCTTTGGTCCGGATAGTCGGATCAGCAGTCCCTCCCCCACCCATCTCGCCGCGGGGAGGCGTACGCGCGGCGAAGATGCCTGCACAAGCCAGCATTGAAGGTAAACAAAACGGAGAATGTAAGGCCGAGGATGACGAGCATCGCGGGCGTGGCAAGCGCGGCCTTGGCCGGCGCCGCAGGCCCAGCCAGCACCATCACCAGATCACCGTGAGCGATGAGACCCGCGCTGGTTGCTTCCAGGCCCATCGCGGAGGCCCGGCTCGGTGACAGCACATCTGGCAGGTGACCGCACAGCGTCAGTAAGAGCAGAAAAAGGCCCGCGCCGCAGGTGAGATCGAGCAGCAGCCGCAGGCTGCGGCGCCGGTTGCGCCTCGCTTCGCCTTCGTGTCGTGACGTCATGAATAGTCCCTTCGGTTGCCTGTTCGTGCGTTTGCGTAGCCTCCGAATGTGGCGTCGCAAGTGGGATGTCGTGGCGAAAATAGGCCGCCGATTCGTGTGGCCGAGCGGCATCATCAGGAGACGGCCACGCGCGACTTGGACTCGGACGCAAGATTGGGCGAATGGCCTATGCAGATGTCAGACAAAGTTGCTAGTGTGTACTCGGGGAAGGCGAGGAACGATTTGAGCGACGGCGCGCGCAGGCGTGGACGCAGCGGTTCGAATTATTTCAAAGGACGACTCGATGGTGGAACAGCCGAAGGCTGGCAATGGCGTGCCGGCGCAGATGCAGGTGCGCGTGCTTGGGCAATACATCAAGGATCTCTCGTTTGAGAACCCGAACGTCACCAAACTGATCTCGGCGCCCCCCGAGAACCCGAATCTGAAGCTCGAAGTGAACGTGGTGCCCACCAAGGTCGGTCCCGACCTTCATGAGTCGGCGATCACGTTCAAAGCCGAGGCGTCGAGCAAACTCGGTGTGATCTACGTGTTCGAGCTGATCTACGCCGGTCTCTTCAAGATCGAGAACGCGCCGCCCGAAGCCCTCGACCCGATCCTCAACATCAACGGCCCGGCGTTGCTGTTCCCGTTCATGCGGCGGCTGGTGGCCGATCTGACGCGGGAGGGTGGGTTCCCCCCTTTGCTGCTCGATCCCATCGACTTCGCCGCGCTGTTCATGAAGAAGCGCGAGTCGTTGCAGAAGGTGGCCGAAGCCGCTGCCAAGCCGACAGCGTAACGACGCGCTCGAGCGGCGTCACCAGACGCCGCGCGTGACGCCGTACCAGGCATAGGCCCACAGCGTCGGCGGGAAGTGCTGACGCGTGGGCAATTCGACCCTGTAGGGGCGCAGGCCCGTGGTGCGCGCGTCCTCGATAGCTTGGGCGAACAGTGGCAGGGCAACCGTCATCTGGCGCCATTGGTAGGTGGTGATGTTGTCGCCCGCCTCGAAGCCGACGCGCGCCTGATAGAGCACGTCGCCAGTGTCGACCCCTTCATCGACGAGATGCACGGTGACGCCGGCATGCTCGGTGTCACGATTGACCAGCGCCCAGTAGCCCGGATGCTGGCCACGGTACTTCGGGTTGATCCCGGCGTGGTAGTTGATGAACGGCGCCGTTGTTGCCCGCAGAGTGTCACGACGGATGATGCGCGTGCCGTAGACCGCGACCACCGACGGCGCTAGCTCGCACAACAGCGCGCGGCAGGCCTCCGAGTTGACCGAGCCGACTTGATGCACCCGGAGCCCCTCGGGGACTGTTGGATCGAGGCCATGCCGGGCGCAGATCGTGGCGATGCGCGGGCTGGACACCTTGGCGAGCAGTTTGTGGGCTACTCCGCTCGCTGCCTGGCCGAGCGCCGGCAGCCAACCGAGCAGCCTGGCCCGCCGCCGCACGATCGCCCACTTCCCTTCAGGCTCTTCGACCAGCACCACGAGATCGGGAAACCGCGGACGCAGTGCGTTGACCACGCACCACGCCATGGCGCCGCCCGAAACGATCAGGATGACGGGTCCCAGAGGTGAGGAGACCGAGCGCAGATCGGTCATGGGTTTGGTCGTTCCTCTCAAGCCTGCTCGCGACGGCGCTCGCGCGCCTCCTGCAAGCGCTTGTGCATGCGCGCCCACCTGAGCTCGACCTCCCGGTTCGAGCGGTTGACGTTGTCGGTGCCAAACAGCCACCACCAGAAGCCGCGTCCACGCACGACGAGCTCCGGCTGCTCGGCCAGCGCAGCGTCGGCGTAGGCGCCATCCGGCGCCGCCTCGGCGGTCGGGCGCGCGGCGTCGGTGCGGACATCGAACGAGGCATCGGGACGGGCGACGCGCGGCATCGGCGACGGCTCGCTGTACGATGTCGGATGCAGGGCCGGCCCTTGCACCGACGGCGATATGAGCTTGTCGATGTGCGTTGTGATCGTGGCTAAGCGGTCGTGGTTCTCGCTGCGCCAGTCGGCGATCGCCGAGGCGAGCGTGTGCTGGTTCTCACCGAGCCGGACGAGCGCATCGTGCATCTCGCCGATCTCGCGGTCGCGAGCCCGCAACAGCTCCTCGTTGGCCGCCGAGGTGGCTTTCAGGGCCTGCTCGAAGCCGGCTATCCGATCCGACAGTGGACTTTCGACGTGGCCATCCATCTCCGCCGACCCGAGGGCGGCCTTCTCGATCACCTCGAGGCGGCTGGCGATCAGGCCAGAGAACTGCGCCTGCTCCGTCAGCGTCGCCCCGAACCTGCGCTCGATCGCCTGCAGCCGCTCGTCGATGATGAGCGCCCCTTCGGCCGGGTCCGCCGGCATCTGAGCGATGAACTTCTCGATATCGCCGACGCGATCGAGGACGGTCGCCGACTGACGTGCGGTTTCGCCAAAGCCCGAACGCACGGCGCGCTCGAGCCCGCCGATCCGCTCGGTGAGCGCCGTCGAGCCTCCACCAGTTGCGTCCGTGCCGAACCGCGTCTCGATCAGCCCCAGGCGGTCGCTGAGTGCGGTCCAACGGCGAGCGCGCTCGTTGGCGCCGGCCTCGCTGATGCGTTCGATGGCGCCCAGTCGCTCCGACAGGCTGGCGATGCCGCGCCCGACATCTCCGATACGGGCGTCGATGGCAGCTTCCACCTTGCCGACGCGCTCGAGCACCGGGAGCATGTGCGCGTCGCCGCGTCCGTCCGTGCCGAGCGCCGCCTCGAACGTCTGCAGGCGCTGGCCCAGGGCCGCCCAGTTGCGCGCGCCTTCGCCAAGGCCGTTGTGAACCGCCTTCTCGAGCTGCGTCATGCGATCGCCGAGGCGCCCGTCGGGCCGCAGTGAAATGCTGCGCTCCAGCTGCTCGAGGCGTTGGCCAAGATCGTTGCGCATGGTCGCTGCATCGCTGCGATTGCCGACGATGTCGCGCTGCACGTCGCGCACGAGTTCGCCGAGCGCCTTGCGGTCTGCGGACAGCTCGGAATGCACAACGCGCATGCCGTCCTCGATCAGCGCGAGGCGCTGCAGCACCTGATCCATCCGCGGCGGCACATCGACGGCCAGGTATCGGGGCTCGGGGATGGCACGCGGCGCCTCGAGGGGCACATAGCGCGGCTCGGGCGCCGCCACATAGCGCACGGGTTCGGCGACGCTCGACGCCACGTCGCGGCCGCGTCCCCAGTCGGGGCGCTGCCAATCCGGCGTCATGCGACGCAGCAACTGGATGGCGGGAACGTCACGTCCATAGTGCAACAAAGTCGAGAGCAAGTCTTCGACGGACGCGGCGACGCCACGGCGGCTCGCGATCTCGGAGGCGCGACGCAGCACGTCCTCGACGTCGGCCGACCGGCGCGGGGTATGCCGCTCGGAGGTCGGGGCGACGTCGCGCGCCATCAGTGCTGCACTCTCGCGGCGAAGCTGGCCTTCGCGAACGCCAAGTGCCTCGACGACGCGCGATGCAGCCTCGACGCGCGTCAGGGCATGAACGAGATGCTCGAGGCCGACGTCGCCTGAGCCATGCGCGACCGCCATGTCGTAGGCGGTGTTGCAGCAGGCGAGCACCACCTCGTCGACCCACAGCGGCTCGGTGCCGGCGGCCGTCGATCCGCTGGCCACCCGCCAGCGGCCGTTGTTGTAGCCGGGTTCGTACTCGCCGGCTGGGTACGTCTCGCGGGTCGAACGGGCGTGCGGCACGCGCAGATCCATGTCCTCACCTTTGTAGTGCATCGAAGTCTCCTCGCCGCCCCTGCGGCGCGCGCTGTCCCGTCGTCGACCCGTCGCGTCACACGGCGACAGCTTCGGCCGGTTCGTTCCGCGACGTTAGCCCATGATTATTAACCAAAATCGGCAACGCACTCAACGTGGGATCGTTCACAAAGCACGTTCCGTGCCGTTCGGATGCTCGCTGCCGCGGTGCGAGCCGCTTGCCGCGCGACGCCCCGCGCCAACCGATGGACCAGATTGACTGTTGCAGTTTAGCCGCTCCTTGCGGCCGTTTCGAGACGGATTTGGTGCGACCATGGAGCATGGTCAATGCCGGCAGGTCTGAGGGGCCGCTCCCTACAACAGCTTTGTCCGCAGGGGGTGCTGCAACGCCGGCCCTTCGTTGCGGACGTTGTTGACCGCACGATCGATTTCGAGCGTCTCCAGCACATCGTCCGGCGCCGGCTGGAGCATCGGCTCGGCCGCGACCGAACTGCCCGAGCGGCAGTCGAGCCAGGCTGCGACGTCGGCCAGCGGCAGCAACGCCGGCATGCGCTCGTGCAGCCGTCCGACCGTGCCGTTGGCGGCGACGGTGAGGATGGCGTTGGTCTCGAGTTCGCTGCCATCGGCCCCGACCCAGTGCTCCCAGAGGCCGGCGAGCGCTAGCAGGCCGCCCGCTCCCCCCTCCCCATCGCCGGCTGCGGCATAGGCCGACGAGCCGCGGGCACGGATCAGATGCGGCACTTTCTCGCCGGGTTTGCCGGTCCACTCGTAGAAGCCGTTGGCTGGGATGACGCAGCGCCGGTGCCGTAGCGCCCCGCGGAACGAGGGCTTCTCGGCGGCCGTCTCGGCCCGCGCGTTGATCAGCGTGGCGCGGCCGTCCGGCGCCTTCACCCATGACGGGATCAGGCCCCAGCGCACCAGCCGGAACTCGGGCGCACTATCGAGGCCCGCCCGGATGATGCCGACTGGCTGCGTGGGCGCGATGTTGTAGCGCGGCGGAAAGCCGTCGATGTCCTTCAGGCGGAACGTGGCGCGAACGGCCTCGGGCGGAGAGGTCAGGCTGTAGCGCGAGCACATGTGCAGTCGTTCCGTGTTGATCGAAAGTATCTGGCGCAGGCCACGGTCGACATGCAAGCCTCGGCTGGCATCACGAGGACATCGAATGACGCAGCAGCGCTACGACGGCTGGCCGCGGCTCGGCGCCAGCGCCGCCATATTTCGCGGCGGCGAGATCCTGCTCATCCAACGCGCGACAGGCGGCTACACGGGTCTGTGGAGCTTGCCGGGCGGGCACGTGGAACCCGGCGAACGGGCGGCCGAAGCTGCGGCACGCGAGGTGCTCGAGGAAACAGGCATCACTGCTCAGATCGACGGGTTCGTCGACATCCACGAGATCATTCTCAGAGGCCCCAGCTCGGCCCTGACGGCGCACTATGTCCTCACCGTCTTCCATGGCCGCTGGCAGGCCGGCGAGGCGGCTCCGGCGAGCGACAGCCGGGATGCCAGCTTTTTCCCGCTGTCGGGCCTCGACGACGTCCCGTTGACGCCGGAGGCAAAAACCGTCATCGGCAAGGCGCTTGTGTTGCGTGAGGCATGCGGCGACGTCCGCGGCGGCGCAGCGCGGCCATAGGAAGTCCAGAATCACGCTATTCTGTGTGCTCAGACGAAGGATCGACACGGCGCGGCATGAGCGAGGGCATCGGCAGCAACGGAACGCGCGCAGGGCTGGTCGCCGGCGTTGCCCTGGCGTGCGTGCTGGCGCTCGCTGCACCGGCCCGGGCGCAGCAGGCGACCGACACCAAGCCCTACGACGACAAGCTCTCGCAATTGGCCGAGATCCTGGGCGCGGTGCACTATCTTCGCGAGCTGTGCGGCGCCAACGACGGCCAGCTCTGGCGCGACCGCATGCGCGAGCTGATCGAGAGCGAGGGCGGCACGGCGCTCAGGCGGGCGAAGCTGACGCGCAGCTTCAACAACGGCTATCGCAGCTACAGCCGCACCTATCAGTCGTGCTCGCCGACGGCGCAGACCGCGATCAACCGCTTCCTCGAATCGGGCTCCGTGATCGCCGACCAGCTCGTGCGCACCGTGCCGTGAGCCTCGTGCGCGAGTGGTTGATTTACTGTTAATCGTTGTCGCTCCCACCGCCGCCCGGCCTGCGTGCTAGACCCGACTGGAGTGATCGCGGGACCTAGCAGCCGCAATCGCATCGCGTCTGGGGAGGACGGGGATGAGTGCGTCGAGTGACCAGAGTGGGCTCGGGCTCGCGGATAGCGACGACGAAAGCCTGAAGGCGTTGAACTACATCCTCGTGGCGTGGGAGGAGGCGACCGACAGCGGCGTGCGCCCCCAGCTTCTCGCCTATGCGGCGATCTATACCGCACTGAGCGACCTCGTTTCGATCTACGGCGAGGACTCGGTGGCAAAACTTGTCACCGGCCTCGCCGCGCGCGTCCACTCGGGCGAATTCTCGCTCGACATGCGTCAATAGCCGGTCGCGGTTCGGCACACGGAGCGTCTGGCACGCGCCTTGCTCATTGCACCACCGAGGAATTGCCGTGCTCGCTTGTCCTGGCCCTTTGGTTGCCCACTTGCGCAACCGGGGACGCAAGCGAGCCGGCGTTGGATGCCTGGTGGAGAGCCCGATGCTGTCGATGGCGCGCGAGATGACCCGCTATATGCGCGAACGTCGCAAGTGGTGGCTGATCCCCATCATGGGCGTGCTGTTCCTGGTCGGCGGCCTGCTGGTGCTGACCAAGGGCACGGCGGTCGCGCCGTTCATCTACACGCTGTTCTGATCGCCAAGCCGGGTGGCGTCGGCTTACCCAACGGATCAGTCCGGCATGACCGACCTGACAGTAGTGTCCCGAACCGCCCGTCACGGCGCCCACGCGATGGGCCAATACCGACCGTGGCGACGAACCTCGCGTTTGATATGACAGGTTGATGCCCGACCGCCTCAGGTCAATCGCGCCGCAGTCGGGTCAAGCCGTGGCTGCTGCTCGTCGGCAACTGACATGGAGCACGTGATTCATTCGGTTGGGTCGAGCGCGCTTTTCCGCATAGGTCTCGGCACGCTCACCCAGCGAGCCCGCGCGCGACGAGCCGGTTCAGCCGCTCGGCGAATTTCGCTGGATCGAGCGGCAGTTCGCCCCCGAGCACGCGCGCCTGATCGAACAGCAAGCAGCCGATATCGGCGACATCGCCGGCCAGTCCTTCCGCTTGCTTCCTTGCCGCCGCCTTGACGAGGGCGTGTGCCGGGTTGATCTCGAGCACGGGTTTGAGACCCGCGCCCTCCTGCCGGCGCTGCAACAGGCGGTCGAGTGCCAGATCGGGACCAGCCCCAGACGCGACGAGACAGGCAGCCGACGTGACGAGGCGTTTCGATGGCTTGACGTCGCTCACCGCGTCCCCGAGGCCCGCCTTGAACGCGGCGAGAAGCGCGCCCAGATCCTCGGCCGGTGTCTCGTCCCGGGCCTCGCCGACCAGCGGCACCGCGGAGAGATCGACATCCCCTTGTGACAGCGAGCGCAAGGCTCGGCCGTCGAACTTGATGGGCTGCGACGTCCAGAAGCTGTCGACCGGGTCGGCGAGCAGCAGCACCTCGACGCCGCGCGCAGACGCTGCCTCGAGCTGCGGGCTCGCCTTCAGCCGCTCGAGGCTGTCGCCGACGAGATAGTAGATCTCAGACTGGCCCGGGCGCATGGCGGCCGCGTACTCGGCAAGCGATCGCCAGCCTGTCGTCGTCGTCGAGCGGAAACGGGCGAGCTTCAACAATTGGTCGCGCCGCTCGAAGTCTTCGTAGATGCCTTCCTTCATTACCGCGCCGAACGTGTCCCAGACAGTTTCGAAGCGGGCGGCCTCCTTGTCGGCGAGCGTCTCGAGCTCGCTGAGCACGCGGCCTGACACGGCGCGGCGGATCTGGCCGACCAGTGGATTGTTCTGCAGCATCTCGCGGCTGATATTGAGCGGCACGTCCTCGCTGTCGACCACGCCGCGCACGAAGCGCAGGTAGGCAGGCATCAGGTCGGCGTCGTCGGTGATGAACACGCGGCGCACGTAGAGTTTGACGCGGCCCTTGCGGTGCGCGTCGAACAGGTCGAACGGCCGGCTGGTCGGCACGAACAGCAGCACCGCGTACGACTGCCGCCCCTCGGCGCGGTAGTGGATGGTCAGCGCGGGGTCGTCGAACTGATGCGCGACGGTGTTGTAGACCTCTTTGTACTCCTCGGGCTTGACCTCGGATTTCGAGCGCTGCCAGAGCGCGCTCGCCGAATTCACCTGCCGCGCCGCATCGGTTCCCTCGACCAGCTCGACGGGAAACAATATGTGGTCCGAGTAGGTCTTGACGATGCGCTCGATCTCGAACGGCTCGAGGAATTGCGCGGCGTCCGCCTTCATGTGCAATGTCACGCAAGTCCCGCGCGGTGCGGCCTTTGCGCGATCCTCGGGTACAGGCCCGACCGTGAAGCCGCTCATGCCGTCCGACGTCCACAGCGATGCTGCGGCCCCGCCGGCGCGGCGGCTCACCACCTCGATGCGGTCCGCGACCATGAAGGCCGAGTAGAAGCCGACGCCGAACTGGCCGATGAGGCCGCTCGCCGATGCCGTATCGGCGCCGAGCTTGTCGAGGAAGGCGCGAGTTCCTGAGCGCGCGATGGTGCCGAGGTTTTCGACCATCTCGGTCTCGCTCATGCCGATCCCGTTGTCGGCGATGGTGAGCGTCTTGGCGTCCTTGTCGGCGCGGATACTGATAGCGAGACGGCTGTCGTCGCCGAGCAGTTCCGGCTTTGCGATTGCCTCGTAGCGGAGCTTGTCGCAGGCGTCGGAGGCGTTCTAGACGAGCTCCCGGAGAAAGATCTCCTTCTCGGTGTAGACCGAGTGGACCATCAGCTGCAGCAGGCGCGAGACCTCGGCCTGGAAGGATTGGGTCTGGCCGGCATGGGCTGGGCCCGATTGCGTCGCCGCCCCGGGCGCTGGCGCTTGGGACATCATGAACTCCGTTCGGTCGGGATCGTGCCCGAGGTATGGCCGTCAAGGGCGGGGAAAACAATGCTTGATATGAGGGATCTGGATGCGCGGGCCAATCGACGGTCTGTTCGTGCTGCTGATCTTGCTGCTGACGGCGCGATGGCCATGGCTTCGAGCGAGCCAGGGTCACGACGGAAAGCAGATGAGCGAGAGCCCCAGACGCGAGGGCCCCAGACGGACGTCGATCGATGCCGCCGCGCCTACCGCACCTCGCCCGTCTTGAAATCGTGGATCCGACCGGTCTGGTTCCATGCCGGGCTCGCCAGCTTCACGAACAGCGGCGCGATGTCGTCGGGCGTCTTGAGAATCGCTGGGTTTTCGCCCGGATAGGCCTTGGCGCGCATCTGGGTTCGGATCGGACCGGGGTTGACGATGTTGACCCGCACGCTGGTGTTCGCAAGCTCATTGGCCCAGGTCCTGGCCAGCGCCTCGACGCCGGCCTTGGAGACGGCATAAGGACCCCAGTAGGCGTTCCGCCCGCTCGCCGCCCCCGACGATACGAAGATCGCGCGGCCCGCGTCCGAGCGCTTCAACAGCGGCTCGAGCGCGCGGATCAGGTGCCAGTTGGCGGTCAGGTTGATATCGATCACCTCACGCCAGGACTGCGTGGTGATGTGGCCGAGCGGCGAGAGCGGTCCGAGCACGCCGGCATTGGCGACGAAAATGTCGAGCTTCTCCCAGCGCTGCAGGATGGTCGGCCCGAGCGCATCGAGCTTGTCTACCTTGGACAGATCGAGCGGTAGCAGCGTCGCCGTCCCGCCGAGCGCGCGCACTTGGTCGTCGAGCTCTTCCAGCGCGCCGACCGTACGCGCCATCAGGATCACGTGGGCGCCGGCTTTGGCGAAGGCGAGCGTCACACTGCGACCGATGCCGCGTGAGGCGCCGGTGACGAGGGCCAGCCGGCCAGCGAGCGGCTTGTCGTCGGACATGGGGCTCTCCACGGGGCTGTGCCGGCGAGACTGTGTTGCCCCTTGCTATCGGCTCAGGCGTCGCCCGGCAAGGCTCGCGCCTGACGCGCGTATTGGCTATGGTCGCGCATATCCATTTCACGTCACGCTCGAAGGACCAGCCATGCCCCAACCAATCGCCTTCATCGGCCTCGGCGCCATGGGCGGCGCCATGGCCGAAACACTGCTGGGCAAGCAGATGCGCGTGCGCGGCTACGACATGCGGCCCGAAGCGATCGCGCGGCTCGAGCATGCGGGCGGACGCGGGGCGGCGAGCGCAGAGGAAGCCGCACGCAATGCCGAGCTGATGGTGCTGATGGTCGTCAACGCCGAGCAGGC
>JANOJW010000079.1:0-5837 GCA_031418955.1 Hyphomicrobiales bacterium
CATCGCTCCGTTTCCTCTCCCCGCTCATCGAACCGGACGTGCGGATCTCCCGCATCCGGCTCTCCGACCAGCTTCACGTCAAGGCCCACGGCGTTGCCGGGTGGCGAGACGCACGACACCGAGTTTCCCGAACACTTCAGCACGGGAGTAGTGGCGCGTGCCCCGCCCCGGCACCTGGTCGCGCCGCGCGAGGAAGTGGCGAACGCGATCGTGGACGTGGCGGTCGATGGCCCTATAGGCCGCCAGCCGAGTGCCGTGGCCGGAGTAGCCCGACCAACCCCGCAGAATGCGGTTGAGCTGATCGCGCACGTCAGGCCAGGGTTCGACACGGCGCGGCTTCAACAGCTCGCCCACCTTGTCCTTCACGCGTTGCATGCTTTTGCGGGACGGACTAGCCCCCAAGTACCGCCAGCCATCCTTGCGCCGGTGATGCGGACCGAACGTGTAGCCGAGAAAGTCGAGCGCTCTTCCCGGGCATCTTTCAACGAGGCCTTCGCCTCGTTGATGGTCAGCCCGAGTCTGGTCATTACGCCGCGCGTCCACGCCGTCATGCCGAAGGCGTGCTCCGCCACGACGCCTCGGCCGCACGACCGCGGCTGAGGATGACGAAGTCGTCGGCATCTGTCGGTGCTTCCCCCTCCGTGCGGCCTTCCCCGTATTGCGGGCGGGTCGGCATCCACATGTAGACTTTCGAGGCCGGCTCGGGCTTCACGCATGTTACGGCCCGCCGGATCGCTAGGCGGCCAGAAGCCGCCTGTGTCGCAAGGCTCCGGCCCGCCGGTTGCCCGAACGAACCGCTTGCCAGCTACGAGACCAACCGACACTAATCTCGGTGGAACCTTCCTCCACTGGTGTTCCGCGCCTTCGGGGCGCACCGCAATACGGCGCGAAGGCGCGCCTATTGCGCCCTACGCGCGCCCTCACCCAGCCCGCCGCTTTTCGACGACGACGCCGGAGGCGGCGAGCTTCTCGATTGCCGCTTCGTCAAAGCCGTGCTCGCGCAGCACCTCGCGGGTGTGCTGGGAGAACTTCGGCGGCACCGAGGTGAGCTTTGCCGGTGTGCGTGAAAGGCGCACGGCGGTGCCGATGCCCTTGTACCAGTCCTTCTCGAGTACCGAGCCGCGTGCCTTGACGTGCTCACCTTCGAGCACCTGCTTGGTATCGAGCACGGGACCGCACGGGAGGCCCGCCTTGAGCAATTCCAGCGAGAAGGTGACGCCGTCGACCTCGCTGAGCTTGGCGGTCAGGATCTCGTTCAGCGCCTCGCGGTTGTTTTGGCGGTCGCCGTTGCTCTTGAAGCGCGGATCGTCGGCGAGGTCGGCGCGGCCCAGCACCTCGCACACCTTCTTGAAGGCCCGGTTGTTGCCCGCACCGATCATGATCTTGCAGGTCTTGGTCTGGAACATGCCGTAGGGCACCAAGTTCGCGTGCTGGTTGCCGGTGAGCTGAGGTGTCTTGCCCGACAGGAAGTAGTTCGGGAAATGCGGATGCATCAAAGAGAGCGCGGTGTCGTAGAGCGTCACCTCGATCTGCTGGCCCTCCCCCGACGTGGCCCGCTCGTGCATCGACATCAGGATACCGATCACGCAGTAGAGGCCCATCGAGATGTCGACGACGGGGAGGCCCAACCGCATCGGACCCGACTCGAGCGAACCGTTGACGCTGTAGTGGCCGGTCATCGCGCCGACGATGCCGTCGTAGCCGGGGAAGCCGCCGAGCGGGCCGTCGGCGCCGAAGCCCGAGATCTTGCAGTAGATGAGCTTGGGGAATGTCTGCTTCAGCGTCTCGTAGCCGATGCCCCAGGCTTCCATCGAGCCCGGCTTGAAGTTCTCGATCAGCACGTCGGCGCCGTCGAGCAGACGGAGTAGGACCTCGCGGCCCTCGGGCTTGGCTAAGTCGAGGCCGACCGAGCGCTTGTTGCGGTTGATGCCGACGTAATAGGACGCATCGCCGTCGTGGAACGGCGGACCCCAGTCGCGCACCTCGTCGCCCATCGGCGGCTCGAGCTTGATGACGTCGCAGCCGTGGTCGGCGAGCAGCTGGGTGGCAAAGGGGCCGCCGAGCACCCGTGTCAGATCGACGACTTTGACGCCCGCGAGCGCGCCGTGCTGCGACTTGGCCATGTGCTGTGTCTCATCATCCCGTTTGAGCCCGGTTCCGGTGCCACAGCGTGGGCGTGATGACAAGGGAGCGAGCGGTTCACTGATGCCCCGCAATGCGCAGCACGATAGGGCAATCGCACTGCGATCAGGCGGGCTCGGTCACTCGCTTCAGCCCGCTGGTATCGACCGACTTTCGAGCATTCCACAACTCATGCGCCGCCTGCATGTTGAACCAGAATTCCGCCGATGAGCCCAGCACCGCTTCGAGGCGAACAGCCATCGATGCGGTGACACCGTGCTTCTCGATCAGCAGATCGTGTAACGTTTGACGGGAGATGCCGAGCGCTTGGGCAAGCGCGATCTTCGTCAGGCCGAGCTCGACAATGGCATCAGCGACGATCTCGCCGGGATGGGTCGGTCGGATGTCAGGATGACGCTTCGACTTGCGCATCGGGCTTTCCTCAATGGTAATCTTCGTAGGCCCACCGGGCATCGGCATCCCAGAGGGCGCGAACGATGATGGTCTGATGTCCTGGCATGCCTGGAATATACGCCGACATGCACGATCTGCAAACGCTCGGTGCTGAGCTGCTGTCATGCCATCGATGGGACACGCTTTTTCAGCAGGAATCGCAGCGTGCCCTCCATCACCAGCTCGCCCGTCTGGTTGTGGATGGTCGAGCGCAGCGCCAGCACGCCGGTCGTGCGCTGGGGTTTCAACTCGGCGACTTCGAGCATGGGATACAGCGTGTCGCCGCAATAGACGGGTTTCAGGAACCGCGACGACTGCTCGATGAAGCCCATCAGGCTCTCCTCGACGAGATGGGGAAAAAGGCCAGCGCCCGGCGCGGTCTGGGCGACGACCTGGAAGCCGTGCGCGAGCAGGTCCCGGTGGCCGTGGCGGCGGCAATACTCGCGGTCGTAGTGAACGGGATGGTTGTCGCCGGACGCTGCCTGGAAGGCCAGGAACTGCGCGTCGGTCACCGTGCGCGAGGGGATTGCGAAGGTCTCGCCGAGGTGGAAATCCTCGAAATAGCGTTGCGCGCCGAACGCGTCCTTGCGGCGGGGATCATCGAGTGGATGGGTCACGTCGATCCTCCGCCCGTCACGACGCCCTTGGCTATGAGCGCATTGATGTCCTGCGGCGACATCCCGAGCGTGGCGAGCACGTCGCGCGATTGGCCGCCGATCGCCGGCATCGGGGCTCGGTTCGGCGGCTGCCCCGGCAGATGCGGGATGCGGCCGGGCTTGCCGTCGGCGAGGATGTGGGCGGGGGCAGCCTCGTTGGCGACCACCTGGGGATGCGCGAGCCAGTCGACGTAGTCGTTGACCCGGCTCGCCAGCGCGCCTTCGCGCGCAATCACGGCCGTCCAATGCGCGGTCGTGTTTTGAGCAATCGCCTCGTCGAGGATCTGGCGCAGCGCTGGGATGTGCTCGCGGCGCGTGGCGAAACTGACGAAGCGCGGGTCGGCTGTGAGCTCGGGGCGTCCGATCGCCCGGCAGATGCCGCCGAACTGCGCTTCGGTGACGAGCGTGACGGCCATCCAGCCATCGCTCGTGCGATAGTTGCCGGCCGGCGGGTTGAGCACCACGGGC
The DNA here is from genome assembly GCA_031418955.1 of Hyphomicrobiales bacterium. Lineage (GTDB taxonomy): Bacteria > Pseudomonadota > Alphaproteobacteria > Rhizobiales > Hyphomicrobiaceae. Next base: position 3,699 of record JANOJW010000079.1, read on the forward strand.
TGGCGGCCGAAGTACGAGGTCTCCAGCAGGTTCGGGCCCTGGATGTGGGCCGCCGACTGCAGCAGCGAGATGTCGATGTGGCGTGCGCCGGCGCCCTTCTTGCGACCCCACAGCGCCATGCTGGCCGCCTGGAACGCGTAGAGGCCGGTGATCGCGTCGATGACGGGCGAGTCCATTTTCGATGGGCTCCCGTCGCGGCTCTTCATCACGGTCATGAGGCCTGAAACCGCCTGCGCAACGGTGTCCACCATCGGTTTCTCGCGGTCGGGGCCCCGCTGGCCCCAACCCGAGATCGACACGTAGACGACATCGGGCTGGCGAGCCTTCACGGCCTCGAAGCCGACGCCGAGCCGGTCCATGACGCCTGGCCGCGCGCTCTCGATGACGACGTCCGCGCGCGCGGCGAGTTTCAGCGCAATGTCGACCCCGTCCGGTGTCTTCAGGTCGAGGGCGAGGCTCGACTTCCCACGATTGTAGAGGGTGGCTGCCGACGAGGTGCCAGCGATGCGGCCGCCGAGTGCGCGGATCCAGTCACCCTCCGGCGGCTCGATCTTGATCACCTTCGCTCCGTGCTCGGCGAAATGCCCCCCGCACGACGGCCCGGCAATGCCCTGGCTCATGTCGAGCACGACGAGCCCCGTGAGCGGTTTGTCCCCTGCCATGCGCGGCTTCCTTTATGCCCGGCGCATTCGCGCCTTGATTTCGGGACGCCGGACCCTGACGATCCTCCATCCCCACATGAACCAAGCTTAGGCGAGAGAGCCGATGACTGACCAGACGCGTTTCGATCTGACCCGGCGTGCGACCTTCGCGCACGTCACGCTGGTGACCATCCGGTTCTCCGACACCGATGCGCTCGGCCACGTCAACAACGTGGCGATCGCGGCCTTTATCGAGGCGGCGCGGTGCGAGCTGTTCTACAAGCTGATGCGCGAGGGCGGTCTCGATCAGCGTGGCGCGGGGGGCGAGCAGATCGACTTCGTGCTAGCGCGCGCGGCGATCGATTACCGGCGCGAGTTCTTCTATCCCGGGACGGTGGAGGTCGGCTCGCGCTTCACCCGGCTAGGCAACAAGTCGATCACCACGGGCTACGGCGTGTTCATCGGGGACACCTGTCACGCGACGGCCGAGTGCGTGAACGTGTTCTTCGAGCTGACCTCGCGCAAGCCTGTCGCACCGCCGGCCAACGTACGTCGGCTGCTCGAGGCGGCGGTGGTGTCCTGAGCAGCGCCTCATATTGCACGTGCGAAGGACGACGGCCTTGACCTGAGGCGTCTGTGCATCACTTACGACGTTCAGGTGACGCCAAGGCGAGAGAGTGAGTGGCACAACTTCGACGGGATGCCCATTCTCACCCGATTCTTGAAACACTCTAACCGACCAGAATACGGGCCGTTGGCGCGCGTTACCGTTTACTGCTGATTGCTTGACAGGTACTGCCATGAAAGCAGCGGTCATCTAGCTAGGAACCCCGTTCGACGGATGGACTGAACCGCAGTCAGATTAATCGTCGCCGCGAGTATCCATTGCGGGTTGCTCGCACGGCATCGGCGCGTATGGTGCGCCTCGCTGCATCGCAACGCCGACCGGGGGCAGTCGGATCGCGTGCAGTTTGGCTGTAGCGCAAAGCGGGGGCTTTACGTCGCGCCGGCCACGAGACCCGGAGAGGTCATTGGGGGCGCCCATCATGGGCTTGGTCTCTCCGGTAGCGGGAGCGAGAACGGCTGGCAGCCGCCAGCCGTTCTCGCGTTTCCCTTCGGCTGTGCGCTATGGTGGCGGCGCGTTCACCGCGAGGCAGCCCCATGATCAAATCCATCTCCCTGTTGACCCGCAAAGCGGGCGACACGCGCGAGCAATTCCTGAAAGCCTGGATCGAGGAGCACGCGCCGTTGGCGCACGGCATTCCGGGGCTCCACCGCTATTGCCTGAACCTCATCCAGTCGGAGCCGTCGCGGCCCGACGTGCCAACTCAAACCGTGACTTGCGATGGCATCGCCGAGCTCTGGTACCTGACGCGGGCCGACATGGAGCAGGCGCTTGCGAGCCCTGAAATGAGGCGGCTGCGCGACCACGGCGCGACGATGATCGGCGAGATCAAGAGCTACACGGTCGAGGAAAAGATCATCATCGGCGGCAAGG
>JANOJW010000080.1:0-6294 GCA_031418955.1 Hyphomicrobiales bacterium
GCCGGCGTCGCGATGGTCATGTACAATCTCGACGACTCGATCCGCGACTTCGCGCGCGCCTCGTTCAACTACGGTCTGACGCGCAACTATCCAGTTTATCTGTCGACCAAGAACACCATCCTGAAGCAGTACGACGGCCGCTTCATGAACTTGTTCCAGGAGATCTTCGACGCCGAGTTCAGGGCCGAGTTCGAGAAGCGCAAACTCACCTACGAGCACCGCCTCATCGACGACATGGTCGCCTCCTCGCTCAAGTGGAACGGCGGCTACGTGTGGGCCTGCAAGAACTACGACGGCGACGTGCAGTCCGACACCGTGGCGCAGGGCTTCGGCTCGCTCGGCCTCATGACCTCGGTGCTGATGACGCCCGACGGCCGGACCGTCGAGGCCGAGGCAGCGCACGGCACGGTGACGCGCCATTACCGCGAGCACCAGAAGGGCCGCGAAACCTCGACCAACTCGATGGCCTCGATCTACGCCTGGACCCGCGGCCTCGCGCATCGCGCCAAGCTCGACGACAACCCGGCGCTGGCCAAGTTCTCGGCGACACTCGAGAAAGTGTGCATCGACACGGTGGAGGCCGGCTACATGACCAAGGACCTGGCGCTGCTCGTCGGCGACCAGCAGACGTGGCTCTCGACCACGGGCTTCCTCGACAAGATCGACGAGAACCTGCGCAAGGCGATGCTGGGGTGAGCGCAGATTGGGGTCAGGGGGGGGCCGGTAACCGCCGGGGCCGTTTCAACGCCGCTGCAGCCCGACCGACACCGTAGCTCTTGCAAAACCGTCATCCTGTCGCTGCATCGGGATGACGGAGTTCGCGTCACGGCCTCAGAAATTCACCTGATCGCCGCCCTTCAATTGCAGCAGCTCGCGCGCGTCCTCGGGGCTCGCAACCTCCAGGCCCAGCGACTCGATCATCTGGCGCGCCAGGCGGACCTGCTCGGCGTTGGTCTTGGCGAGCCTGCCCGGCCCCGCCCACAGCGAATCCTCGAGCCCGACGCGCACGTTGCCGCCGAGCGCGATCGCCTGCATGGCGATCGGCAACTGATTGCGGCCAGCTCCCAGCACACTCCACTGGTACTGCTCGCCAAAGAGCCGGTCGGCCGTGCGCTTCATGTGGGCGACGTCCTCGGGGTGCGGGCCGATGCCGCCCAGAATGCCGAACACCGACTGGATGAAGAACGGCGGCTTGACGATGCCCCGGTCGGCGAAGTGGCGCAGCGTGTAGAGATGCCCGATGTCGTAACACTCGATTTCGAAGCGGGTGTTGTTCGCCGCGCACTGCGTCAGGATGTTCTCGATGTCGACGAAGGTGTTCTTGAATATGCGGTCGCGCGAGCCTTCGAGATAGGGTTTCTCCCAGTCGTACTTGAACTCCTTGGTGCGCTCGAGCATCGGGTAGAGGCCGAAGTTCATCGAGCCCATGTTGAGCGAGGCGACCTCGGGCTTCAGCACCGCGCAGGGTCGCAGCCGCTCCTCGATGCCCATGGTCGGCGAACCGCCTGTGGTGATGTTCAACACGCAGTTGGAGCGCTGCTTGATCACCTTCAAGAACGGCAGGAACGCCTCCGGGCTCTGGTCGGGGAGCCCGTTCTTCGGATTGCGCGCATGCACGTGCACCAGTGCGGCGCCGGCTTCCGCCGCCCCGATCGCGGCATCCGCGATCTCCTCCGCCGTGATCGGCAGGTAGGGCGACATCGACGGCGTGTGGATTGCGCCCGTCACGGCGCAGGTGATCATGACTTTGCGTTTCTTGGCCATTCGTGCGTCTCCCGTCCTGTCAGTAATGGAACTTGCATTGAGCGATCTCGATCGCCTGCTCGTCTCCCCGGTCGACGACACGATAGACGAGGCGGTGCTCCTGATCGATCCGCCGTGACCACCATCCTGCCCAGTCGTGCTTCAGCGGCTCGGGGTGACCGATTCCCTCGAAAGGGTGCCGCTGGCAGTCCTTCAGCAGGGCATTGATCCGGCGGGCAGCCTTGCGGTCCGATTGCTGCCACTCGAGATACTGCTCCCATGCGGTAGCGGAGAAAACCAGCTTCATTCCGCAGCGCTCGCCTTGGTCCCCTCAACCAGAGCTTCGAGCTCGTCGATCGTTTTCTCGACGACCCTACCGCTCTCGATGTCCCGGCGGGACTGCTCGAGTTGCGCCCGATTGACTGGGTTGCTCAGGAGATAGGCCGCCTCATGCTCGCCCGGCAAGTCGCTGAGCGCGATCAATGCGACCGCCGGCTTGCCCTCGCGCACGATGATCACCGGTTCGTGGCTCTCGACAGCCTCGTCCATCAGCTTTTCGAGATCGGCCTTGGCCTCGGCGAGTGTCTTGGCGTCCATAATCTAGCTCCCGGCTCGACCCGCCCGCCACCACCGTCTACGGAACCAGGAGGTGGGCATGGCGGCCTATTGGCTACCATGAAGCGCCCGGCTTGTCCGAGTCGCTCGGCCAACTCCAAACCCGTTCCAATGCGCAGCCGCGCCGCCTCACACGTCGAGGTTCACCACGGAGAGCGCGTTTTCTTGGATGAATTCGCGGCGCGGCTCGACGACGTCGCCCATCAGCTTGGAGAAGATCTCGTCGGCCTCGTTGAGATCGCCGACCTTCACTTGCAGCAGTGTGCGCGCCTCGCGGTCGAGCGTCGTCTCCCAGAGCTGGTCGGGGTTCATCTCGCCGAGGCCCTTGTAGCGCTGCAACGAGATGCCCTTGCGGCCGGTCTCATACACCGCCTCGAGCAGACCGCGCGGCCCGTAGATCGGCGTTTCATCGTCCTTGCGCTTCAGCACGGCCGACCGGCCGTAGACCTCGAACAGTGCGGTCTGACGCTCGGCCAGCCGGCGCGCCTCGAGCGAGCCGAGCAGCGCCCGGTCGAGCATCTGAACCTCGGCGACGCCGCGCACCTGGCGCTTGAACTGATAGCCGTCGTTGCCGAACCGGCCCGACCAGCCGCGCTCGGTCTCATCGGCCACCATGTCGAGGCGGTTGGCCACCATCTCGGCCTGCTTGGTCGCTGCCTCCGCCGACAGCATCAACTTCTGGTCGAAGGCGCCGCCGATCGCCGCCTGCTCGACGACGTTGCGCGAATAGCGCGAATGCAGATCGTCGATCACCTTGACGATTCCGCGGGCCTGTTCGACGACATCGCGCAGATCCTTGCCGGCGCGCGACTCGCCCGAGCCCATCTGCAGCACGGTCCCCTCGAGGCCTGAGTCGATCAGGTAATCCTCGAGTGCGCGCTGGTCCTTCAGATAGGTGTGCGCCTTGCCCTTCTGCACTTTGTAGAGCGGCGGCTGGGCGATGTAGAGATGCCCCTGCTCCACCAGGATCGGCATCTGCCGGTAGAAGAACGTCAGCAGCAGCGTGCGGATGTGGGCGCCGTCGACGTCGGCGTCCGTCATGATGATGATCTTGTGATAGCGCAGCTTGCCGATATTGAACTCGTCGCGGCCGATGCCGGTGCCGAGCGCGGCGATGATGTTGGTCACCTGCTCGGACGAGAGCATGCGGTCGGTGCGCGCACGCTCGACGTTCAGGATCTTGCCGCGGATCGGCAGCACGGCCTGGTACTCACGCTTGCGGCCCTGCTTGGCCGAGCCGCCAGCCGAATCGCCCTCGACGATGAACATCTCGGTGTTGACGGGATCGCGGTCCTGGCACTCGGCGAGGCCGCCCGGCAGCCGCAGCCCGTCGAGCGCGCCCTTGCGCCGGGTCAGCTCGCGCGCCTTGCGCGCCGCCTCCCGGGCAAGCGCCGCCTCGACGATCTTCGTCACGATGGTCTTGGCTTCCTTCGGGTGCTCCTCGAACCAGGCGGTGAGCTGGTCGCCGGTGATGTTCTCGACCACCGGTTTGACCTCCGAGGAGACGAGCTTGTCTTTGGTTTGGCTCGAGAATTTCGGGTCTGGCACTTTCACGGACAGCACGCAGGTCAGGCCCTCGCGGCTGTCGTCGCCGGTCAGATCCACCTTCTCCTTCTTGGCGATGCCGCTCTCGCCAGCATACTTGTTGATGACGCGGGTCAGCGCCGCGCGGAACCCCGCCATGTGCGTGCCACCGTCGCGCTGGGGGATGTTGTTGGTGAAGCACAGCACGTGCTCGTGGTAGCTGTCGTTCCACCACAGGCCGACCTCGACGGTGATGCCGTCCTTCTCGCCGTGCAGCATCATCGGCTCGGGCAGCAGGGCAGTCTTGGAGCGGTCGAGATAACGCACGAACGCGGCGACGCCGCCGTCGAATTTCATCTCCACGGACTTCACGTCGGCGTGGCGCTGGTCGGTCAGCCGGATCTTGGCGCCGGAGTTCAGGAACGCCAGCTCGCGCAGGCGATTCTCGAGCGTGACGAAGTCGAACTCGACCTTGGTGAACGTCTTGGTCGAGGGCAGGAACGACACCTCGGTGCCGCGCCGTCCTTCGCCAGGGCCGACAGGCTTCAGCGGGGCGACCGTGTTACCGTCGTTGAACTCGACGAAATGCTCTTTCCCGTCGCGCCAGATGCGAGCTCTGAGCCACGTCGAAAGCGCGTTGACGACCGACACGCCGACGCCGTGCAGGCCGCCCGAGACCTTGTAGGCGTTCTGATTGAATTTCCCGCCGGCATGCAACTCCGTAAACACGATCTCGGCGGCCGAGCGTTGGGGATCTTGATCGTCGTCCTTCTTGATGCCGGTCGGGATGCCGCGGCCATTGTCGGACACGGTGACCGATCCATCGGCGTTGAGCGTGACGAGGCATTCGGTGGCGTGGCCGGCCAGGATCTCGTCGATGCCGTTATCGACCACCTCGTAGACCATGTGATGCAGGCCCGAGCCGTCGTCGGTGTCACCGATGTACATGCCGGGGCGTTTGCGGACGGCATCGAGCCCCTTCAACATCTTGATGGAGTTCTCGTCGTAATCCTCGGTCTCGGCCGATGTCGTGGTGGGGCTCGCGCTCATGTCTGTCCGTGGTCTGCGGATATCGCGTTTTTTGCGACGACGGAGGTATAGCACACCCGCCCCGCCGCAAGGCATCAATTGCATCTGCGAGGCGAACAATTCGTGTGTAAAAAACGCCTTTTGAATCAATCAGATGCGGCACCTGCGACAGTCACGCCGCGGCGGCGATCAAGCCATCCTCGACGCGCAGGAATTGAGCGTCGTTGGATAGGCTCGCGAAAGCGCCCCGGTCGGTGCCCGTCATCCAGGCCTGGCTGCCGAGCCTGAGGATCTCGCCGAACAGGGCGGCGCGCCGTCGTTCGTCGAGGTGGGCTGCGATCTCGTCGAGCAGCAGGATCGGCGCCGCGCCCCCGCCGCGGGCTTCCGCGATCAGCCGCGCATGCGCGAGCACCAGGCCGATCAGCAGCGCCTTCTGCTCGCCGGTCGATGAGGCATGCGCGGGCATGTCCTTGGGGCCATGGCCGACGACGAGGTCGCTGCGGTGCGGTCCATCGAGCGTACGGCCAGCTGAGCGGTCGCGCTCGCGCGTAGTGGCCAGCGTGGCGAGGTAGGCGTCCTCGACCTCGACAGCTGGCTGTCGCGCGGTGAACGCAGCTTCGAGCGGCCCGTCCAGATGCAGGCTCGCCCAGGGAAACGGGGAGAGCGGATCACGCACGCGGCGCGTCTCGATTTCGGTCGCGAGCCCGGCCAGCGCCTCGACGCGAGCCGCCGCGATCGCCGCACCGGTCTCCGCCATCACCGCCTCGAGACCGGCGAACTGGGCGGGATCGCGCACCTCGTCGGCGAGCAGGCGATTGCGCTGGCGCATGGCGCGCTCGAACTGGCCCGAGCGTGTCCCGTGGGCGGCATCGAAGCACAACACCAGGCGATCGAGAAAGCGTCGGCGCTCGGCGGCGGGTCCCGTGAACAGGCCGTCCATGGCCGGGATCAGCCACACCATCTCGACGTGGCTTGCGAGCACGCCGGAGCTCCCCTGCGGCTCGCCGTTGAGGCGTACGATACGGCCCGTGCGTTCGGCCTCCGCGCCTGCCATCAGCCCGGTGCCGATGTCGAGCGGGCCGCTCGCTGTCTCGAGCGTGCCGGCGACCGCCCATCCGCCCGCGCCGCCCTTGCGCACCAGCTCGGGATAGGCCGCACGCCTCAAGCCCTGTCCCGCCGCCAGCAGCGACACCGCTTCGAGCACGTTGGTTTTGCCCGCGCCGTTGGGTCCCGCCAGCACTACGGGCCGGCGATCAAGACGCAGCGTCAGGCTGGCATGATTGCGGAAGTCGGTCAGCGCGAGGCGGGAGATCCACATGGGGTTCTTCCCCCTCTCCCCGTCGACTGCACTATCGACGGGGAGAGGGTCGGGGTGAGGGGCGG
>JANOJW010000081.1:0-5410 GCA_031418955.1 Hyphomicrobiales bacterium
TCGGTCTCCTTCTTGGCGCGCAGGATCGCGTCGGCGACCTTGTCGGGGTCCTCGACGCGCTCGGCCCAGCCGCCAAGCTCCCGGGCCAGCGCTGCATAGTTGCCGCCCAGGTCCCGCGCCTTGTGCTTCTCGTGCGACAGCTTCATGTGCGGGATCTCGATCGCCATGGTGTTGTTGTTGAGCACGATGGTGCAGATCGGGATGCCGGAGCGGACGGCCGTCTCGAAGTCGAGGCCGGTCATGCCGAAGGCGGCGTCGCCCATGAAATTGACGCAGAATTTGCTCGGAGCGGCGACCTTGGCGCCGATCGCGAGGCCCAAGCCCGTGCCGAGCTGGTGCGACTTGCCCCAGCCCATGTAGCTCCTGGGCTGCGTCGCGCGATAGAAGGGCAGCACCTGATCGCGCGGGCTGCCAGAATCGTGCGTGACGATCGCGTCCTTCGGATCGATGACGCGCGTGAATTCGCTGATCACGCGATAGGGCGTCAGTGGTTTCTCGTTGGAGCGGAGTTTGGCTTCCCACTTCGCCATCCAGGCCTGCGACAGCCGCGCGATCTCCTGCGCGACGGCGCCTTGCGTGCGGGGCTTCGACTTGACGCGTTCGCGCACGGCATCGATCAGGGCTGCAAGCGTCAGCTTGGCGTCCCCCAGAATGCCGATCTCGGCGGCGTAGTGCTTGTTCAGGTCGCGCGGATCGTTGGTCGCGTGGATGAAACGCTTCCCCGCCGGGAAGATCGGCGTGGTGATGTTGTGCTTGGTGAGGCTGGCGCCGATGCCAAACACCAGATCGCTGGCGTGCAGGAAGTGGCGGCCGTGGCCGGTGTAGACGATACCGCCCGAGCCCAGCGCCAAGGGGTGGTCCTCGGGGAAGGCGCTCTTGCCGTCGGTCGAGGTCATGACGGGGGCGGCCAGCAGCTCGGCGAGCTTGACGAGTTCGTCGGTGGCCTCCCCATAGAGCACGCCCTGGCCGGCGAACAGCAAAGGCGACTTCGCCTCGACCAGGGCCTTGGCCGCATCCTCGATGTCATGAGGGTCGGGGGCGGATCGCACGCGGCGCACCGCCTTGTAGTCGACGTCTTTGCCCGGGAACTCCATCGTGCACACGTCGGCCGGGATCTCGACCAGCACGGGACCCAGCCGCCCGGTCTTCAACGCCGTGAAGGCGCGACGCATCACCCCGATCACATGCTCGGGCAACACGATCTCTTCGGCGTACTTGGTCACGCTCGCGTAAGTGCGCGTCGACTTGAACATCGGGAACGTCTGCGCCACGTCGCGGGGATGGCCGAGCGGCAGCAGCAGCACAGGGGCTGAATCGGAGAAGGCCGAGGCGATGCCCGGAAAGGCGTTCTCGGCGCCGGGGCCGTACTGCATGGCGAACACGGCGGGCGGGCGGCCGTTGGTGATGCGCGCGTAGCCCGCCGCCATGTCGACGCCGACGCGCTCCTGGCGACAGATGACGGGCCTCAATCCGGCGCCGACGGCCGCCTCGATGACCGGCGTGGTCGGGAAGCAGAACAGGGTGTCGATCCCCTCGCGCTTCAGGATTTCGGCAATCACGTCCATCACCAGCATGGTGGCTCTCCGGATTTAGCTTTGCATCGGTTGTGTCGGAGGCGAACCTAGCACGGGCGGTGACCTGCGGGATGTGGTTCCGGGCATGCGGGGAATGCATCTGCGACCGAGCTTGTTGTCAACGGTTGACGCGATGTTCAGTGGCCATCGGCTATACTGACCCCATGCCCATTCCGCCCCTCACACCGCCCGAGCCAATGCGCCGCGGCTTGAAGCGCACCGCCGCGCGGGCGGGTGCGGTTGCATATGCCGCGTTACGCCTGGTGCGATTTTCACGCGCGCTGATCCGGGGCGCCTTGTCGTTCGTGCTGGCGCTCGTCATCGCCTTCGAGGAGTGGGGCTGGCGGCCGCTCGCCGCGATGGCCGCCCGTCTCGCGCGCTTTCGCTCCATTGCGGCGCTCGAGGCATTTGTGCAGGCGTTGCCGCCCTATCCCTCGCTGCTGGTGTTCGTGTTGCCGTCGGTGCTGTTGTTTCCGCTGAAGCTCGTGGCGCTGTGGCTGATCGCGACGGGACACGTGATCCTTGCCGGGCTGGTGTTCACGGGCGCCAAGGTCGTCGGCACGGCGCTGCTCGCGCGCATCTTCCAGTTGACGCAGCCCAAGCTGATGCAGCTGGCGTGGTTTGCCGCCCTCTACGGCCGCGTGGTGCCATGGAAGGACGCCCTCGTCGCCCGCGCCAAGGCGACCCCCGTGTGGCAGGCGGCGCGCGCGATGAAGGCGCGCGTCAAGGCTCGAGCCGAGCCGATCTGGCAGGCGCTGAAGCCAAGGGTTACGGCGCTGGCCGCGCGGCTGTTTGGGGCGCGCCGTTAACCGCGATCTGGTCGAACTCGCAATTTCTCGCCAGACGCGCGGTTGCCACCCCGTCGGCTACCCCCATAGCCGAGCGCTTGGTAAACGCGTTGCACGAGCTTGCACGGGGCTGCGCGAGGCCTTCGGCGAGACCAGATGGCCGAGGGGCAGTGGTGGTTTTTCTTTGGCTTGAGGCAGGGCACGCGTCTCGCAACCGTCGTCGGGTAGCAAGGCCGTCTGCACTTTGGCCGAGACCCGACGCCACGCACACCCGTTGTGCAATGTCGGGTCTCGCAAGCGCAAGCCTCGACACCGACCTACGGCGCAGACCCGACAACCCCGTACCGTGTCATGTCGGGTCTCGGCCGAAGTGCAGACGGCCTCTACGCCGACCTACGTCCGCAAAAACTCCTCGCGGCGGTAGCCTTGCAGGTACAGCAGCGCGGTGAGGTCGCCGTGCGTGATGGCGGCATGCGCCTCCGTGGCGACCACCGGTTTGGCGCGATAGGCGACGCCCAGCCCCGCGGCCTTGATCATGGCGAGATCGTTGGCGCCGTCGCCGACCGCTAGCGTGTCCACCGGCTCGATGCCCTTGGCGGCGGTCAGTTCCTGCAGCGCGGCGAGCTTCGCCTCGCGCCCCAGGATTGGCCCCTCGACCGCGCCGGTGAGCTTACCGCCCTCCATCGCCAGCGTGTTGGCGCGGTTCTCGTCGAAGCCAACTTTGGATGCGACTTGGGCCGTGAAGAACGTGAAGCCGCCCGAGACGAGCGCGGCATAGGCGCCATTCGAACGCATCGTGACAATGAGCGTGCGCGCGCCGGGCATCAGCGTCACGCGGTCCTCGTAGACACGCTGGAGGGCTGCCTCGTCGAGACCCGCAAGCAGCCCCAACCGCGCCCGCAACGCGTCCTCGAAGGCGAGTTCGCCACGCATCGCCCGCTCGGTGATCGCCGAGATCTGCGGCTTCAAGCCGAGCACGTCGGCCATCTCGTCGATGCACTCCTGCTCGATGATGGTCGAGTCCATGTCGGCGATCAGCAGCCGCTTGCGACGGCGGTCGGCCGACACCACGCAGACGTCGATGGGGCGCCCCGATGCGATTTGCGCGAGGTGCGTGCGCACGCGACCCGCGGCCGCCGCATCGACGGCGGTGAACGGGATCTCCACAGCCTCGCCGGGCCCGAGCCACACCGGCGCCGACCACGCGGCATCGGGACACGCCGAGGCGGCGCTCATCGCCAGCCTCGCGAGCGGATCGGCGTGGCCGGCAGGGGCGACGAGCACGAGGACGAAGTCGGGCATGGGGTGCGGCTGGCTGTCAGTTGCGAGGCGACGCTTATCGCAACCGCGATCATCCACGGCAAGGGCGGCGCCTTGGTCCCTCGCCCCGCACGCTTCAGATGTGTGGGGAAAAAGTCCGCCACCAACGCGCAGTTGTTCCGGGGTGGACTGCACTCCGCCTCGGCCAGGCCGTTCCCAGCGGGACGGGAATCGGCGATAAGGGGGCGATTCGTGTGCGGGGCACTAAAGGGGTGGGGCATGGCACTGTTCGAGGCACTGGGGACGCTCGTTTCGTCGGCGATCCTGTCGGCGGCGCCGGCCTGTGACGTGTCGATCCCGCCGGAGCGGGCTGCGTCCCCCGACGCGTTTCTCACCTGGCTGCGCCAACGGGGCCTTGCTGCACCTGTCACCGACATCGTCGATGCGCTCGCCCGCGAGATCTGGGTTGGCGCGGAGACCCGCACGCTGTCCCAGCATGCGCTCGAGCTGCACGCCGGCGCTATCGCGGCCCTGCTGCCGCAGCATCCCCCGGTGCGCGCACATCTGACGCAGGCGATCGAGCGGGCGCGCACGGGTGTGACCGGGGTCGCCGGCGCCAGCGAACCGATCGCGCGGCGCATCGCCGTCGACATTTTCGCCCGCGCCCGGTCGTCGGGCGCGCTTGGACCCGCGAGCCTGCGTGATGACGTGACCTTGTTCATGATCGATCGAGTCTACGCGCATCTCCTCGACGACCCGAAGGTGCTGACCAGCCTCGTCGCCGCGATCGGCGATGTGACGGACAAGGCTCAGACCGCCACCGGCGCGATCCCGAGCACGACCGCCGCTGCGCCAGCGCCGACCGGCATCGCCGCGCTCGGCCTCACAACGAGTTTCAGCCAGCAGATCGAGGCGTCGGGCGGCATGGCCTACATAGCCGACCTGTGCGAGCGCTTCGGGGTGGCGGACATAGCCATGCGCCGCGTGCTCGCCGGCCTCGACGCGCAAGGCCTGCGGGCCGACGAGCGCTTGCCCAAGCTCGAGGAAACCGCGCAGTGGCTCGGCGACGTGCGGGCGCAACTGCAGAAGCCGGCCAACGAGGACGCCGACATCCGCCGGCTCAAGGCGAAGGCCGCCGCCGCGCTCAGCGAGGGTGACTTCGAGGCGGCAGCCGAGGCGCTGCGTCAGGTCCGCCGCGAGTTGCGCGAGGGCCGCCGGCGGATCGAGGAGCGCCTGCAGGAGGAGGTCGTGGGGTTGCGCACGCAAATGCTGGAGGAAGCGCGCGCGACCGGTCGTCTCGCCGAGCTGGCGCTCGCGGCCGGCAATGCGGGGCAGGCCGCCGAGCTGTTCGCGGACGCCGCCCTCAGCCTCCCGAACGCCGATCGTGCGGGCATCTGGCATTACAATTTCCTGCGTGCAGAGGCGCTGCTGCGGCACGGCCATCTGCGCAGTGATGCGGCCTCGCTCGGCGAAGCGTTGCAGGCTTACGGCCAGGTCGTGCGGGCGGCCGCCGACGGCTCCAATCAGAAAGGCCTCGGGCTCGCGAGCCTCGGGCTCGGCAACGTGCTGCTGACGTTCGCCGAGCGGGAGAGCGGCACGGCGCGTCTCAAGGACGCGATCGCTGCCTATCGCAAGGCGTTGCAGCTGCTGCCGCGCAGCGAGGAGCCGCGCAGCTGGGCGGTGGCGCAGTTGCGTTACGGCCGCGCGCTGGCGCTCATCGGCGAGCGGGAGCGGACCATCGCGCAACTGAAGGATGCAGCTCAAGCCTTCCGCGAGGCGCTGCGCGAG
>JANOJW010000082.1:0-2593 GCA_031418955.1 Hyphomicrobiales bacterium
CGCGATGCGGTTTCGCCAGGGCGCCCGCCGCTTCGACATCCTCGCCGTCATCGACGTCGACGAGCGCCGCCACCGCCTTCGCTGCCTCTGCCGCGAAGCCGATCTGTGACCGCAGGAGGGAGTAGGGAGTTGGGAGTAGAGATTTGGATCGCAAAAGCTCGCCGCTCCCACGTTCCCGGCATCCTACTCCCACTTTCACTGCTGCCTCAGGCTCTTCATGCTCACTGCGGGAGCCGACATGTCACGCTTGTGCCCAAAAACACTGACCGCCAGCGACTTGATCATATGCCCCCACGCGCCACATCCCACGACCCGCCCGACATCGACAACCTCACGGCAATGGCCTCGCGCCTCGCCGAGCGCATCGAGCGCCACGCCGCGTCCCCGGCGCCACCGCATGTGATCGCCGCACGCCTCGCCGGCGACCGCGCGCTGGCGAGCCTCATGCGCTTCGGCCTCACGGAGCTGAAGTACAGCCCGGACCAACCACGCGTTCCCGGCGGCCAGTCCGATGGCGGGCAATGGACCCGCGAGAGCGGCGGCACGGCACAGGACGGCGGCGCCGATGCGATGCTGATCCCCGCATTTTCCCAACCCGCCGGCGACCTGCTGAGGGGGCTCATCGCCCTCTTCACCGGCATGTCCACCCAGAACTCGGAGCGCGGATCGGCAATCCTGCGGTTCGACGCTCTGGAATTCGTTCCGGGAGCGACCGCGGAAGACCCCGCTATTGCCGTCAACTGGCTGACACGCGACAAGGTGGATGCCGCATGCCCACGACGAGGCGAGGTGCAGGGCTACACCGATGCTGCCGCCGAGACCGTCACGCGCTCAGGCAACTACATCAACGCCGCGGACTATGGTAACAAGGTGCACTATCAACTCCGCGAGACAGTTCGTAGCATGAGAGACAAAGACCTCGTGAGCGAGATCTCTCTCATCAAGTCGGCCGAGGCAGACTACTACGGCCAAACCAACTCGATTCGCGTCGACGTGATGGAACGTGTTGGCGACGGAACGGTCTGTGTCTACGATATCAAGACCGGACGCAGTGGTCTCAGTGTTGCCCGCATGCAAGAGATCGCGAACAATGCGCACTCGTACTGGAAGGATACGCGACGCCTCCTGCTCATCGAGATGAGGCCACGCCGATGACGACAAAGCGCGATGTCCAACGCATCCTGGCGCCGCTGGCGACGCGGCACGGCGACCTCGCCGTTGTTGGCCGCTACATTGTGCTGACCCCGATCCGTCATTATCTGAGGGCCGTGCAGGTGGACCGCACCGGCAGCGCCCATGTGGTCAATCCACGCTGGTTCGTCTATCCGATGTTCAAGCCGTGGAGGTTTGCGAATCCGACCTGGGGTTGCCTCCTGTATCGCCGGTCGGGTTCCTGGCGAGCCTCCGATCCAGAAGTGCCTGATGAGCTTCGCGAAGAGATCGAGCGGAACGCGCTGCCGATCCTGCGGTCCATTACCTCGTTCGCCGACTTCACCTCTTTGATTCGTAGGGGGTGGACATCACCAGGCAAGACGCACGCCGACTGGATCATGCACCACGGGTCCGACAAGATCGTCATGCACGTTGCGCTCGGAGAGATCGAGCAGGCCCGCGAGCTGGCCACGGTGCACCTCTCACGCTTGCCTGATCCCTCGCCGAAGGATGCTGACAGCTATGCGCGCCATCTGTTCGGACTGAAGCGTCTCAAGGCGCTGCTCGACGCTGAAGATCGCTCAGGCATGATCACCGTCCTCCACGAGTGGGAAGCCGAGACCGTTCGCAACATGAAGCTCGAGGCCTATTGGCAGCCGAGCCCATTCCCCATCGAACGCGGCTGATCGGTAGGATCCTGCTGATCGAAATGAGGCCCCGCCGATGACGACACTCCGTGAGGTCAAGCGCATGTTGAGACCGCTAATGGAGCAGCACGCCAACCTCGCACTGGCCGGGCGCTGGCTTGTCGTGACACCCGTCCGTCATCATCTGCGTGCTGTTCTGATTGACCGGACGAGCAGTGCTGATCTGATGAATCCGAGATGGCTCATCTATGGCCTTTACGATCCGCGACTGCAACCGTTCTTGAACTGGGGCGAGTTGATCTACCGCTCTGCAAGGGACAGGCCACTATGGAAGATCAACGATCCCGATGTATCCAATGACTTGTGCCGAGAGATCGAACGTATCGCGCTCCCAGTCCTACGAGAACTCGAAACATTCGAGTCCTTCGTGGACACGATCCGCCGCGGACTTTTGCAGTCCGACGGCAAGACCCTTTCCTGGGTGCTCCACCACCCCGACGACAAGCTCTTTCTCGCCGTAGCCTTGGGCGATCTCGATGAGGCCCGCCGACTCTGCAGAAACTACTTCGATAAGGAGCGAAAGCCCTCGCCGAAGGACGCCGACGTGACCGTTCGCGAACGTGCCGGCATCGAGCGCATCAAGCGATTGCTCGCCGACGACGACCGATCTGGCCTCGCCACAGCGCTGCACGAGTGGGAAGCCGAGACCATTCGCAACATGAAGCTCGAAGCCTACTGGCAGCCGAGCCCGTTCCCCATTGAGCGTGCCTAGGCGACATCCATCCTGCCTTCGT
>JANOJW010000083.1:0-4772 GCA_031418955.1 Hyphomicrobiales bacterium
GACCGCTCAGGCCGTCATGGTGCGCTGGGCGTGGGCAACGCCCTTGTCGGTCAGCAGATCCTGCAGCTCGCCCGCCTGGAACATCTCCTTGATGATGTCGCAGCCGCCGACGAACTCGCCCTTGACGTAGAGCTGTGGGATCGTCGGCCAGTTGGTGAACGCCTTGATGCCCTCGCGGATCTCCATGCTCTCGAGCACGTTGACCGGCTTGTAGTCGACGCCGAGGTGCTGGAGGATCGAGTCGATCTGGTGGGAGAAGCCGCACTGCGCCATGTTCTTGGTGCCCTTCATGAAAAGCACCACGTCGTGGTCGGCGACGAGCTTGCGGATGTGGTCGTGGATGGCCTGCTGGCTCATGGTGATCCTCGGGTGGGTGTCACGCGTCGGATGCGTCATGCCGGAGGCGTGCTTCGCCACGACGTGAGCATCTGAAGACGCAAGCAAAGACGCACGGTAGATGTGGGGAGGCGATGCGGATTGTCAATCTTTAGGCGCGGCGGTGGTCAGCGCGAGTGCATGGAGAATACCGCCCATGCGACCCTGCAGCGCGTCATAGACCATTTTGTGCTGCACGACGCGCGTCTTGCCTTTGAACGAGGCCGAAACGACATGCGCCGCGTAATGGTCCCCGTCGCCCGCCAGATCCTTGATCTCGATCCTGGCGTCGGGGATGGCGGCCTTGATCAGCCGCTCGATCTCGTTGGCGTCCATGGGCATGTGGTGGGGCTCCATTCACTCGAGGCGACAGCATAGCCGATTTGGGGTCGGTCTGTCCTGCAATGCACGGATTGGTGAATGGGCCGGGATTGGTAAACGGGGGTGACTGCGCCGCCTTCGCACAGCCCGCAACCCGTCCTTAACCAAGCTCCGGCATGATCGAGCCCGTTGTAAGCCGCTTAAGGCGGTTCGTCGCGTCAGAGTGAGTGAGCCATGAGTGGGTATCAAAGCGTTGCATCGCTGTTCTGCGGCCTGTCAGCCGCTGTGTTCCTGGTCGGAGTGGTGTTCCTTGGGCCCGATGCGGTCGCACAGGGGACGCCGGGCGATGGCGCCAGTTCGTGCACCTGCCCCAACGACCGCAAACCCGATTCCCAGAAGCTGTGGCCTCGCCCGAAGCTCGCCGGGGCGTCAGAGGTGCGTCCGGTGATCGCTGCCGGCGACGAGATTGCAGCGCTTGAAGCCGTACAACTGGCGCTCTCCGAGGTCGGCGACGGCTCCACCTACGTCTGGCACTCGACGGGCAGCACACTCTCGGGCGCAATCCAGCCGACCTCCTCGTTCCGCGACAGCCAAGGCCAGATCTGCCGCCACATCGTGGTGACGCTGGCCGCGTCCGGACTATCCCGGCAGACCGAGGGCGTCGCCTGCCGCCAAGCCAACGGCATCTGGCGGCTGGAAGGCTGAGACCCTCGAGACTGAAGCTTTGACGCGTTGTGGGGGACGGCACTTGCGCCGGTTGCCCCACTGCCGCTAGCTCAGCGGTTGGGGATGTTGGGTCTCGGCGGCCAAGTACATTGGCCGCTTCGACGCCAACCTACGGGCTTCGGGGGCATCATGCGACTGTCGGTCGTCTCAGCGGCGCTCGTGGCCGCGCTCGTCGGCATCGCCGGCGCGCAGGCCGTCGTGCTGGAGGCGGCGAGGGCGGTCGGCGCGAGTCCGGCGGAGACCACGTCGTGGGTCACCGCACTCTGCTTGTCGATGGCGCTGACCAGCGGCTGGCTGTCGTGGCGCCATCGCATGCCGATCATCACGGCGTGGTCGACACCGGGCGCGGCCGTGATCGCCGCGACCGCGGGCGCGATCAAGCTGGATGTGGCGGTCGGCGCGTTCCTTGTTGCCGGTGCCCTGATCGTGGCGACCGGCGCCATCGGGCCGTTCGATCGGCTGGTGCGCAAGATCCCGGTGCCGGTAGCGGCCGGCATGCTCGCGGGCGTGCTCGTGCGCTTCGTGCTGCAGATGCTCGAGGTAGTGCCCGCAGCGCCGCTGCTGGTGCTGCCGTTGCTGGCGCTGTTTCTGGTGCTGCGTCTCGTCAGTCCGTCGGCCGCGATGCTGGTGATCATAGGGGTCGGCACGGGGCTCGCAGCCGGGCTCGGGCTGATCGAACGCTGGCCGCAGTTCGAGCTGTCGTCGTTCACGGTCGTCGTGCCGCGCTTCGATTGGACGGCAATCGTCAGCCTCGCGCTGCCGCTCTATCTGGTGACGATGGCCTCCCAGAATCTGCCAGGCGCGGCCGTTCTGAAGGCGTCTGGCTATGAGCCGCCGCTCACCTCGTCGCTGCTGGTGACGGGGCTCGCCTCGATGATCATTGCGCCGCTCGGCGCGCACACGATCAACCTCGCGGCGATCACGGCGGCCATCTGCACAGGCCCCGATGCTCATCCCGATCCGAAACAACGCTGGCGCACCGGCGTCGCCTATCTGTTCGTCTATGCCGGCCTCGCCGCACTCGGGGCCTCGCTGGTCAGCCTGTTTGCCGCATTTCCCGATGCTCTCATCAAGACCATCGCCGGGCTCGGGCTGATCGGGTCGCTCGCGTCGGCGCTCGGCTCCGCGTTCGCCGACGAGAAAGGGCGTTTCGCCGGCGCGCTGGCGTTCGCGGTGACGGCGTCAGGCATTGCGCTGCTCGGGATCGGCTCGGCGTTCTGGGGGCTGATCGCGGGCCTTGCCGTGGCGGGCCTCGATGCCATCGCTGTGCGACGGCGGGCGGCGTGACCCGCGCGCCACAGTGGCGCGAGGTCGGTGTGGCACGCGTCGCGCCAATGCCATAAGCTCAACGCAACCCGCCGGTCGCAGGCACAATCAGCGGGGGGAGGGACGTCCGGTGACCGTGACCAAGGACCTCGCCGCAGGTCTGTTCTTCATTGTGCTCGGGGCGGCGGGACTGTTCATCGGCGCCGACTACGCGTTCGGCACCTCGGCGCGCATGGGGCCGGGTTTCGTTCCGAAGTTCCTGTGCTGGGCGCTGGTCGGACTAGGCAGCGTCATTGCGCTGCTGGGCGTGGCGGGACGAGGCGAGGCGATGGACGGATGGGCGATGGGGCCCCTCCTCGTGATCTCCGCCGCCGTGCTGGTGTTTGGCGCCTATCTCGAGCCGTTCGGCCTCGAGGGCGCGACGATCGGCGCGGTGCTGGTGGCGGGATCGGGCCGCGCGCAGCAGAGCCGCCTGCAGTTGACGCTGGTCGTCCTCGCCATGCTCTTGCTGACCACGGTGCTGCTGCCTGGCATGACGCGCAAAGTCGGACCCGAGATCACGACGGGGTTGCTCACGGCTGCCGGGGTGCTGCTGGCCGCCCACCTCGTCCTTTACGCCGTCAAGGAGGACTTGCGCGAGATGATCGAGCAGGCCGTTCTGGCGCTGGCGCTGTCCGTCATCTCGGTGATCATCTTCGTCGATGCGCTCGGCCTCACATTCAAGTCGATTTTCGCGCTCGACCTCTGGCTGCCGGTCAAGAAGGCACTTGTCCTGCCGGTGGTCGGCGCGGTGCGCGGGTTGTTCAGAGCGATCACAGGAATCTGACATGGAGCTTCTGAGCAACCTCGCCCTGGGCTTCTCCGTCGCCTTCACGATGGAGAACCTGGTCTTCTGCCTGATCGGCGCGCTGCTTGGCACACTGATCGGCGTGCTGCCAGGCATCGGTCCAGTGCCGACGATCGCCATGCTGCTGCCGTTCACGTTCACGCTGTCGCCGATCCCCGCGCTGATCATGATGGCCGGCATCTACTACGGCGCCCAGTACGGCGGCTCGACGACGGCGATCCTCGTCAACATGCCGGGCGAAAGCTCCTCGGTGGTGACCTGCCTCGACGGCTATCAGATGGCGCGGCAGGGACGCGCCGGCGCGGCGCTGGCGACGGCGGCCATCGCCTCGTTCATCGCGGGCACCATCGCGACCATCCTGATCGCGGTGTGCTCGAAGTGGCTGTCGCTCGTGGCGCAGAGTTTCGGGGCGGCTGAATACTTCGCGCTGATGGTGTTCGGGTTGATCGCAGCAGTGGTGCTTGCCCAGGGCAGCATCGTCAAGGCCATTGCGATGATCCTGGTCGGGCTGTTCCTCGGGCTCGTCGGCACCGACGTCAACACCGGCAAGCAACGTTTCACCTTCGGTGTGCCGGAGCTCTCCGACGGCATCGGTTTCGTGCCGATCGCGCTCGGCATCTTCGGCATCGCCGAGATCGTGCACAACCTGTCGCAGAAGCAGGAACGCAACATACTCGGCCAGCGCATCAAGGGCCTGATGCCGACGCGCGCGGATCTGCGCCGGGCAATGCCTGCAATCTTCCGCGGCACCGCGATCGGGTCGCTGCTCGGCGTGCTTCCCGGCGGTGGCGCGTTGCTCTCGGCGTTCTCGGCCTACACCTTCGAGAAGAAGATCGCGGCCGACCCCAGCCGCTTCGGCAAGGGCGCCATCGAGGGCGTCGCGGCGCCCGAGGCTGCCAACAATGCCGGCGCACAGACCTCGTTCATTCCGCTGCTGACGCTCGGCATCCCGCCCAATCCGGTGATGGCGCTGATGGTCGGCGCGATGATGATCCACGGTATCCAGCCCGGACCACAGGTGATGGTGAAGCAGCCGGAACTGTTCTGGGGGCTGATTGCGTCGATGTGGATCGGCAACCTGATGCTGCTGGTGATCAACCTGCCGCTGATCGGGGTGTGGGTGCGGCTGCTCGGCGTGTCCTACCGGCTGCTGTTTCCAGGCATCGTGTTGTGCTGCTGCATCGGCGTGTACAGTCTCAACAACAGTGCGTTCGAGGTCGGGCTCACCGTGGTGTTC
>JANOJW010000084.1:0-2527 GCA_031418955.1 Hyphomicrobiales bacterium
GCGCTGGCCAGCGCTACGCCCGGCTACGTTCTCGTGGCGGTCGTCACGACAGCATGCGACATGAACTCTGGTCCCAGGTCATCGACTGAGTTCAACGACAGATGCTCCGCCAGCTTTGCTCGCGCGCGGTTGACCCGGCTCTTCACTGTGCCGACGGCACATCCCGAAATCGCGGCAGCCACTTCGTAGGAAAATCCTTCCGCTCCGACTAGGAGCAAGGCCTCTCTTTGCTCCTCGGATAGAAGCCCGAGCGCTGTTCGGAAATCTTCGAGATCGAGGTGGCCCTGTTGCTCGGGAAGTGAGACTAGACTGGCCGCCGCCACGCCATCGACATCCTGTACCTCCCTCCGCCTTCTGCGGAACTCCGAGAAATACGTATTGCGCAGGATCGTGAACAACCACGCTTTCAAGTTTGTGCCAGGCTCGAACCTTTCACGATGAGTCCACGCTTTCAGCAGCGTATCCTGCACGAGATCGTTGGCGAGGTGATGGTCTCCGGTCAAAGAGATCGCGAACGCGCGCAGGTGCGGGATAGCGCCGACCAGCCCCTCGCGGAGAGTAGGAACAGCCTGGGTCACCGGCCTTGCTCCTTGCGTTCGAGCTCGTCCAGCAACTCCAAGAACCGGTCTGGGACTGGCTGTTGCACAATGGCTCCATAAACGGCCTTGAGGTGGTGCCCGATCAGCGCTTGCGCCGCGTCGTCGAGCTTAACCTCGGGTTCGCCCAGCGCCACCCGACCCTCGATTGTCTCGTCCGCGTCAGCGTTCGAATCAGGTGATCCTGTGCCGGATTGGTTCCCGTTGGTGGAATGCATGGTATTCCTCTCGATCAGCGCTCTCGCGGTCACGCGCACTCAACCCCCGATGTGTCGAGCACTGATCTCAGGGAAACGCCGAGCTTGTCAAAAAGTTCCACGCCCGCGGAACTTTTATCGCCGGCCAGCGTTGCTAAGGAGTTCAGAGCGCTTTCGACCAGCTTCGGAGGCTAGTCGCCAGGAGCGGATGGCGAACACCAAGGGATCAAGTCATGACCATGCTCGCTCGATCGATCTTGCCCAACCTTCCATATCTCCGACGATTCGCACGGAGCCTCACTGGCCGCCAAGAAAGTGGGGATGCTTATGTGGCGACCGTCCTCGAGACGTTGGTTGCCGATCCGGCTGGATTTCCCAGCCACATGCCTCCGCGGACCGGCCTCTACTGGTTGTTCCTGCGCTCGTGGAATTCCATCGCAGTCAACGGTCAGCCGGATGTCGCGACCCCGATGGCGACCGCCGTCGCCGACCGCCGACTCGATGCCATAACGCCGCTACCGCGCCAAGCCTTCCTGCTGGTGGCGATGGAAGGCTTCACTCCGAGCGAAGCGGCTACTGTTCTAGATGTAACACCGCAGCAGTTCGAAAAGTTCCTCGATGCCGCATCTCGAGAAATCGCCGAGCAGGTCGCGACCGACGTGCTCATCATCGAGGACGAACCATTGATCGCGCTTGATCTCGAGGGCGTGGTGACTAGCATCGGGCACACGGTGAAGCGCGTCGCTCGCACCCGACGCGAGGCCGTTGCCGCTTTCAAGTCCCAACGACCGGGTCTGGTTCTTGCCGACATCCAGCTCGCCGATGGAAGCTCCGGGCTCGATGCCGTCAATGACATCCTAGGCGAGACCGATGTGCCAGTGGTCTTCATCACCGCCTATCCAGAACAGCTGCTGACGGGCAAGCGACCGGAGCCGGCGTTCCTCATTCCAAAGCCATTTCAACATGAGACGGTGAAGGCTGTTATCAGCCAGGCGCTGTTCTTCGACATGAAAGCCAAGCGGCGTCCCGCAGCGGGTTAGCAAGGAATTCATATGGAAAAGGCTGGCCGGAGAAACGGCTCCGAGCCAACCCTTGCTCATTGATCACTCGCGCGATCACATGCGGCCGAGAAACTCGTCGACGTCCTTGCGGACCTGATCCTTGCCCTGGCCGTAGCGCTCCTGGATCTTGCCCTCGAGCTGGTCGCGCTTGCCGTTGATCTGCGTGATGTCGTCATCCGTCAGCTGGCCCCACTTCTCCTTGATCTTCCCGGAGAACTGCTTCCAGTTACCTTCGACGCGATCCCAATTCATGACGATACTCCTGTGTGAGTTTTGGGGAACGTGGACCCTGATCGGCCCTGTCAGCGCTAGGCTCGCCGAATGAAGCCGGCGACCAGCGAGCCGACGAAGAGGACGATTGCACCCCACATGAGGAGGCGTGCGCCCTCGATGGCAGTTCCGGTAACCCCGCCAAATCCGAACAAAGCAGCGACCAGCGCGACCACCAGAAACACCACTGCATAGTGAAGAAGATTGCCCACGGTCTTGCCCCATCATTCGTGTAGCGAGTGTCGGAAAGAACGCGCGTCCAAGCGATCGGGTCCAATTCTGCATGTCGGCAGGACGATCGACAGCAGAACAAAACCACATGCCGGCTCGGCCACCTGTGAACGAGCCCCGACCGGACCCGGCGCGGGCTCCGATTGGAGATCTGGAAGAGCCCGATCGTCCC
>JANOJW010000085.1:0-2405 GCA_031418955.1 Hyphomicrobiales bacterium
GCCGACGCGCCGGCCGTGCAGCCACATCGCCGGCACCACCGCGACCGACAGCGCCAGCGCGAACATCGCAAAGCTCAGGAACGTGAACCAGTTGCTGGGCGACAGGAACACTTCCGCTTCCTGCGCACGCTCATAGGCTGCAACCGTGCCCGTGCGCTGCGCGAGCCACTGCTGGGCCTCCTCGAACATGCCGATGAGGCCGACGGCGAGGCCGGCGACGAGCACTGTGCCGGCCATCGCCCAGGGCCATGTCCAACGCCCGCGCCGCTCCGCGATGAGCACGGGATCGCGCACGGCGGGCGACCACGGGTTGCCGGCGAAGGCAAAGGCAGCCTCCTCGCGGCTCACGCTGTTCGGTATGGATTGAATCTCGCTCATCATCGCTCGGCTTTGGCAGTTTTCCCGATTGTCGACGAGCATACGCGCAACACCCCGCCACCGACAGCAAGACCTGCCGCGCATCACGGGACTTCTCCCGCCATATCTCCTCGCGCTACGGTGAGGCATCGCCTGCGCCCCGTCGAGAAGGCCCGCCATGACCACCGCTGCCTTGAGCCAGACGCCCGGCCGCTTCACCGTCCAACCGATGGACCAGATCATCTTCGGCATGCCGCTCAGCGAGGCGCTGGTCGCGGAAGCAGATCGGCTGGGCGCCAAGCGCGTGTTCGTCACCTCGACGCGCTCGCTCTCCCAGCTCGAGAACGGGCCGTTGCAGCAGGCGATCCGCGCACTGGGGTCCCGGCACGTCGGCACCTACTCGCGGATCGCTGCCCACTCGCCGCGCGAGGACGTGATCGCTGGCGCGAATGCCGCGCGCGCGGCCAACGCCGATCTACTGGTTGCCATCGGCGGCGGCTCGGTGATCGACGCCACCAAGGCCATGCTCCTATGCCTGTGGATGAATCTCGACACGATCGATCAGATGGAGCCCTACCGCGCCGGCATCGACGGCGCCGAGGGCCGTCCAATCGTGGCGCCGGCCGATCCCATCCGCATGATCGCGATTTCAACCACGCTCTCGGCGTCGGAGTACAAGGGCACCGCCGGCGTCACGCTGTCGGCGACCAACTCCAAGCAGTCGTTCGTGCATCCCCTGATGACGCCGCGCTCGGTCATTCTCGATCCACGCGCGACGCTCGACACGCCGCTGTGGCTACTATTTGCGACCGGCATCCGCGCCGTCGATCACGCCTGCGAGGGCTATTGCAATCCACGCGCCAACCCCGCGACCGAGCCGCAGTCGCTGCAGGGCTTGGCGCTGCTGCATCGGTCGATGCCGCGCATGAAGGCCGACCCGGCAGATCTCGACGCGCGCATGGAGGCGCAGTTCGGCATGTGGCAGGCGATCGCGCCGTCGCAGGCGGGCGTGCAGATGGGCGCGAGCCACGGCATCGGCTATGCGCTGGGCGCCACCTTCGGCGTGCCGCACGGGCACACGTCGTGCGTGATGCTGCCGGCGGTACTGACCTGGAACTCGAGCGTCAACGGCGCGCGCCAGAAGGCGCTGTCGGGGGCGATGGGCGCGCCGCAGCGCCCCGCTGGCGAGCTGGTGAAGGAGCTGGTGGCAAGCCTCGACCAGCCGACCACGCTGCGCGATGTCGGCATCAAGCGCGAGAACCTCGACGAGATCGCGAAGCGCGCACTGACCTACAAGCCGGTGCAGATCAACCCGCGCAAAATCTCGACCGCGGCCGACGTGCGCGAGATCCTCGAGTTGGCGTGGTGAGGCGGCGATGACGATACCGGAGCAGCCATCATGACCACCTCTGCCGACGAGAAGGACGCGATCCGCGAGCAGATGGCGCGCTACTGCTACGCGCTCGACGCCTGCCGCTTCGCCGACGTCGCCGCGCTGTTTGCCGAGGACGGCGAGTGGACGACGAACTACGGCGCCGCACGCGGCCGCGCCGAAATCGAGCGCCTGCTGGACGGCATCGTGCCGAAGCCCGGCGAGGGTCCGCAGCGCAAGCACTACATCACCAACATCATCATCGCGCTCGAGGGGGATGCGGCGAACGTCACATCTGACTATCTGGTGGTGCGCGAGAGCGCGAGCGGCCTGCTACCGGTGATGGGCGGGCGCTACAAGGACCGCTTCGTCAAGCGCGGGGGGACGTGGCTGTTCGCGCGCAAGGAACTCGAGCACCACATCTTCGGCGACATGGCGCTCAAGAACGGGCGCTGATGGGCCACTAGGCGACTTGGAAAAACCTATCATTTGTCATCCTCGGGCTTGTCCCGAGGACCCATTGCACCGCTTGCTCAAGGAAGGAAGTTGAAGTGTGCCGATTGCCGATAATGCCAGGAAATGAAGGGGTTTTTCAGCGTATCGGAGATTGTACGAAGCCATTGAAATGGCTGAACCATAGGTCCTCGGGACAAGCCCGAGGATGACAACCGATAGG
>JANOJW010000086.1:0-3019 GCA_031418955.1 Hyphomicrobiales bacterium
TTTTCCCCCTCTCCCCATGTTCTGCACTTGCATGGGGAGAGGGTCGGGGTGAGGGGCACCACGCTCAGATATAGCAAGCGGCCGCCCCTCACCCAAACCCTCTCCCCGTTCGCGCCCTCAGCTACGGAGATCGCCGGTAGCGCCGAACAGGCGCGAGCAGGGAGACGGGATGCTAGCCTTATGCCTCGCCGAAGTGGACGCGGCGATAGCTGCGCGAGGGGATGAGATCGTCGGTGTGGATATCCCAGAGCGAGGCGATGTTGGCTGAGCGGTGCTCCTTGAACAGCCCGTCCATGCGGCCGAGCGCGTTGACGTTGGCGCCCCGCAACCCGAAGCCCGTCGCCACCGCTGCGATGTCGCCGCGCCCGTGGATGGCGCCGGCGGGGTTCACCTTGTTGGCGCGGAACTTGTGGAACTCGGCCCCGTAGCCGCCATCATTGATGATGGCGATCAGCATCTGGATGCCCTGGCGGCGGATGGTCTCGAGTTCTTGGGCATGCATCATCACCGAGCCGTCGCCCTCGATCAGCGCCACTTTGCCGTCGCCGCGCGCCTTGGCGATGCCGATCGCGCAGGGCAGCCCCGAGCCGATCGCGCCGAAGTCGACGAACACGTGGATCTTCTCAGGAGCGCGGTTCTTGATGTGGGTGAGTGCGATCGAGAAGTAGTGGCCGCCGCCGACGACGATGTCCCAGTCCTTGGGGATGGTGCGGTCGAGCTCCTCGATGGCGCGGCGCGGGTCGACAGTACCCGGCTGCACGGGGAACTGCTTGGCGTCGGGCACGTCGGCCGCGATCTGGCGCGCCAGTTCGGGCGTGCGGAAGCCGGCGCGCCTGATGTTCTTGTGCTGCAGACGGTTGACGATCGCGGCGGCGCCCGCCTTGGCGTCGGCACGCACATGCAGGTCGGCGGTCTTAAGGCCCTGCCACAGTCCGCGCGGGTTGGTGTCGACCTGCACGACGCGGGCGCCGGGATAGAGATAGCCACCCTCCGTCGTGTAGTGGCCAAGACCGACGCCGAATGCGAGCACGAGGTCGGATTCCGCGAACCGCTCGCGCGCGAAGTCGGACGCGAACGCGCCGGCGATGTCGAGCGCGTACGGGTTGCCGTTGAACAGCCCCTTGCCGAGCAGCGAGGTCGCAGCAAGCGCACCGGTGAGCTCGCCGAGCGCATCGAGTTCCGCGCGCGCGCCGGAATGCACCGCGCCACGGCCGGCGATGATCATCGGGCGCTCGGCCTCAGCGATCATGTCGACGACGCGATCGATGATATCCGGGTCGGGCATCATGCGCTGGGGAGCGGGGACCAGCTCGGCCGAGGGCGTGTAGTCCGTGAGATGCGGCCAGGGCAGCTTCTGCATGTCCATCGGGATTGACAGCACGACGGGGCGGCGCTGCGTCTGCGCCACCAGGAACGCCTCGCGCACGTTGTCGAGCAGCCGGTCGACGTGCTTGACGGGCACGTAGTATGCGCCGGTCGCGAGCGTCAGCGGCGCCATGTCGATCGCCTGCAGGTACCAGGCCGCTGCCATGGGTGAGTCGCCGGCAAACACGACCATCGGCGTGTTCGCCTGGGCGGCGCAGGTGAGCGCCGTCATGATCTGCGTGAAGCCCGGCCCGCAGGTGGTCGAGGCGACGCCGACCTTGCCGGTTGCGCGGGCGTAACCGTCGGCCATGGCGACGGCGCAGTGCTCGTGGCGGGCGTGGATGACGCTCATGCCGGGCAGCTCGGCCATCGCCTGCGCCCAGTACATGTTGGCGTCGCCCATCAGGGTGAACAGGTGATCGACGCCTTCGGCCTGGAAGGCCTTGGCGAGCATGTCGGAGGTCTTGAGCTTGCTCATGTGCAGGTCACGTCCTTTTACCGAACAGGGATGAGAGCCAGGATTTGAAGGCGAGCCAGAGGATGCGGCCGGCGCTGATCTCGGCCACGGCGGGAGGCGGCGGGGCCGCAGCTGGTGCGGGGCGTTGCTCGACGGCGCTGGCTGTGGTGCTCGTGGTGGCCGGCCTTGATGCGATGCCGTCGTTGGCATTGCTCGCCGGCTGCGCGCTCGAAGCACCCGGCACCACCACTGCGGCCGGTGCAACCGCGCTCGTGCTGGCGCGCTGGTCGGCCACCATCTTCGCCATGTTGGCCGCGAACTCGCCCAGGAGCGCGCGGGCGACGTGCACGCCGCCGGCGTTGGCGAAGGTCTCGAGCGGGCCCGTGACGGAAAAATCGCCGTTGACGTCGAGCGTCGTCTCATCACCGGCCGGCGTCGCCTTCACCACGCCCGAGGCCAGCGCGCGGGAGGCGCCGCGCCCGTCGATGCCCTTGCCCTCGATGGAGCAAGTGCGCACCGCGTGGTCGTAGGCAAGGCTCGCTTCGCCGCGAAACTGGGCGACGGTCGGCCCGAATTTGACGCGGATGGCGCCGCGCCAGAGCCCGTCGGACTGGTCGGGCGACAGCGTTGCGCCTGGAATGCAGGCCGCGACCCGGGCGGGGTCGGACAGCAGCGGCCAGACCTCCTCGATCGGCGCGGGAATGGTGGTGGTCTCGCTGACCGACGGCATAGGTTGCGGATGTCCCCGAGCTGATTGCGCCCATAACATAGAGGCGCCGCCCGTCGGGTACAAACGCGTTCGGGGCGCATGAGACCTGCGGTGATCTGGGAGGCGGAGGCGTTAATTAACTCAGGCCCCTAGTTCATGCAGCAGCGCTTGTACTTGTGGCCGCTGCCGCACGGGCACATCGCGTTGCGGCCGAGCTTGGCGAGCGGGTTGACCGGGGCAGGGGCCGTGCGGCGGCGCTGCGTCCAATACCGGTAGATGTCATGGATCGCGAGGCCAAGATAGGGCAGGCGGCGATCTTGATTCTCCTGGATGTCAGTTGCGGCTTCGCCTGTTCCACTATCCTTCAGAAACACCGCGATTGTGACCAGAGCGTTCCCCGCATGATCGTCTCGAGTGATCGAGGACCAACTCCCGGAACGCAGATGCATGCCTCGACGAAAGCCGGCTGCGAACTCCTTGGCGAGCGG
>JANOJW010000087.1:0-4877 GCA_031418955.1 Hyphomicrobiales bacterium
CAACACCACGCGCTTCGTCATCCTCGCAGACGAACCCGACGACGCCGAGCCCGGCAATGGCCCCGTCGTCACGACCTTCATCTTCAATGTGAGAAACGTGCCCGCCGCGCTCTACAAGGCGATGGGCGGGTTCGCGACCAACGGCGTCAACATGACCAAGCTCGAGAGCTACCAGATCAACGGCGAGTTCGTGGCGACCATGTTTTACGCCGACATCGAGGGCCATCCGACAGACGAGCCGGTGCGGCTCGCGCTCGAGGAGCTGTCGTTCTTCTCGAAGGAGCTGCGCATTCTCGGCACGTATCCAGCGAGCCCCTACCGGGCCGAGATCCAGCGCCTGGCGAGCGCACGGCTCGAGGCGGTGTCGACGCGGCGGACCTAGGGCGCCGATGCCGAGGGGCGCTGACAAGGGAACTGGCATGCGGATCTTGAGCACTCTGGGTGTCAAGGGCGTGCTCGATGTCCTCTGCCCGCGGTTTGAGGCGGCGACAGGCTTGGCGCTCGACATCCGCTACAACCCGACCGCCGTGCTGGTCGGTGAGATCCGTGAGGGCGCGCGCGGCGACGTCGCGTTGCTGACCGGCGCCGGCATCGCGGAGATGATCGCGGCGGGCATCCTGCAAGCTGGCAGCGGCGTCGACCTCGCCCGCTCGAAAGTCGGCCTCGCGGTGCCGGCCGGCGCGCCCCGCCCAGCGATTGGTTCGCGTGGCGAGGTGATCGCAGCGCTCCTGGCAGCAAGGTGCGTGGTCTATTCGGGATCGGGTGCGTCGGGGCTTTACTTCGCACGGCTGCTTGGTGAGCTCGGCATAGCGGCGGCGGTCAATGCGCGCGCCACCATCATTCCGGCAGGCTTCACCGCCGAGCTGCTGCGCGATGGACGCGGCTCGCTCGCGGTGCAGCAGGTGAGCGAGCTGATGGCCGTCGAGGGCGTCGACGTCCTTGGACCGCTGCCAGCCGAGATCCAGGACGATCTGGTGTTCTCCGGCGGCGTCTTCTGCTCAGCGAGCGCGCACGGCCAGCCGGCGTCGCAACTCCTGCGGTTCATCTCGGCACCCGAGCACGCCGCGCTCTACCGGGCCAAGGGCCTGTTCGAGATCTGACGCGCCCTTCTTCTGACGCGCCCTTCTTCTGGCGCAACCTTCTTCTGACGCGCTACTCGGCGGCCTTCAGCGTGCCGGCGGGCTTGGGGTCGCGCAGCATGGCGAGGAGCTGTGCTTCCTTCTTCTTCGCCTTGTCGAAGTTGGCGGCCTTGACGTGGCCAAAGCCCTTGATCTCCTCGGGTAGGCCCGCCAGCGCGCGGGAGGCCGCATGCGTCTCGGGCGCGAGCCGGCGCTCGATCTCGGCGAGGATCGCCTCGTAGTCGGAGATCATCTGCCGCTCGTGGCGGCGCTCTGCCGAGTAGCCGAACAGATCGAGCTTGCCGCCGCGCAGCCGCTTACCCTTCGCGAGCAGGCGGAAGGCGGGCAGCATCCAGGCGCCAAAGCTCATCTTGCGCGGATGGCCGGTGACTTTGTCGCGGTTCCACCAGGACATCAGAGGTGGCGCGAGGTGGAACTCGAACTTGAGCGGGCCTTCAAACGCGTCCTTCACGGACGCCTCGAAGCGGCCGTCGGTGTAAAGGCGGGCCACCTCGTACTCGTCCTTGTAGGCGAGCAACTTGAAGTAGCCCTTGGCAACCGCTTCGGCGAGGCCGGTGCGTCCCGGAGCCTTGGCGGCCTCTAACTCGGCGATGCGTTTGACGGTGTCGCGGTAGCGCTGGCTGAGGGCCCCGTCCTGGTAGCCGGCGAGATGGCTGGCGCGCTGCTCGATGATCTGACCGAGCGTGGGGGCGGCCTTCTTCTCCGCGGGCTTCACCAGCCGGTCGAGTGCTGAGCGATCGTGGGCGGCGAGGCGGCCAAAGCGGAATGCGTTGCGGTTCATCTCGATCGCCGCGCCGTTGAGCTCGATCGCCTGCTCGATCGAGGTGGCGGAAACCGGCACCGCGCCGAGCTGGTAGGCATAGCCCAGCATGAACATGTTGGAGGCGATCGAATCGGCGAACAGCTTCACCGCGTACTCGTGGGCGTCGAGTGCGTGCATCGGGCCCTTGCGCACGCGGTCCTCGATCGAGCGCAGCAGCTCGGCCGCCGGCAGCTTCAGGTCGGGCATGCGCGCGAACTCGGCGACCTGCATCTCGTGCGTCGAGAGCACCATGGTGGTGTGGTCGGGCTTGATCGTTTCGAGCACCTTGTTGGACGCGGTGACCACGAGATCGCAGCCGATGACGAGATCGCACGTGCCCGTGCCGGCACGGATGGCGTGAATGTCCTCCGAGCGGTCGGCGACCTTCATGTGGCAGGCAACCGCGCCGCCCTTCTGCGCGAGCCCTGTCATGTCGATGGCGCCGAAGCCTTTGCCGTCGAGGAACGCGGCCTGACCGAGCACGGCCGAGATGGTGACGACGCCGGTGCCGCCGACGCCGGTGACGAGCATGGTGTAGGGCTTTGCCGACGACGGCAACCTGGGATCAGGGAGAGCGCCGAGCATGGCCGCGATCCCGCCCTGGGTGGCGAGACCGGCCTGTTTCCTCGGCACCGCCCCGTGCACAGTGACGAAGCTCGGGCAGAAGCCGTTGATGCAGGAGAAGTCCTTGTTGCAGGTCGACTGGTCGATGGCGCGCTTGGTGCCAAGCTCGGTCTCCTCCGGCACGATCGCGACGCAGTTGGATTTCTGCCCGCAATCGCCGCAGCCCTCGCAGACGGCCTGGTTGATGAACGCGCGCTTGACGGGATCGGGGAACGTCCCGCGCTTGCGGCGGCGGCGCTTCTCGGCCGCGCACGTCTGGTCGTAGATCAGCACCGTGACGCCGTCTTCTTTGGCGAGCTCGATCTGCACCGCCTGCAGGTCGCGGCGGTGATGCACGGGCGTGCCGGGGGGGAGGAATCCCGACGGGTACTTGTCGGGCTCGTCGGTGACGACGACGACTTTCTTGGCGCCTTCGCCGGCGACCTGTTGCGCCATCTGCGCCACCGTCATGCCGCCATCGAGCGACTGGCCGCCGGTCATGGCGACGGCGTCGTTGTAGAGGATCTTGTAGGTGACGTTGGTGTTGGAGGCGACGGCTGCACGGATCGACAGGCTGCCTGAGTGGATGTAGGTGCCATCGCCCAGGTTCTGGAACACATGACGGCGCTTGGAGAACGGCGCCTCGCCGATCCAGTTGGCGCCCTCCCCGCCCATCTGCGTCCACCCGTCAGTGTTGCGATCCATCCATTGCGCCATGTAGTGACAGCCGATGCCGGCGTAGGCGCGCGAGCCCTCGGGGACGACGGTCGAGGAGTTGTGGGGACAGCCTGGGCAGAAGTAGGGGACGCGGACCGCGGCCTCGGCAACGAGCGGCTTGTTGCCCTTCATCTGCGTCAGCGTCGCGACCTTGGACTTGATGTCCTCGCCGCCGACCTGGAAACGGATCAGCCGCTCGCCGACGGCGATTGCGACGTCGGTCGGCTCCAGTGCGCCCTTGGCCTGGAACAGCCACGTCTGTTTGCTGTCGGTCTCGTCGCGCTTGCCGATCACGTCGGGGCGGTTCTTGACGTGGAACAGCTGCTCCTTGACCTGGGTCTCGATCAGCGCGCGCTTCTCCTCGACGACGATGATCAACTCGAGGTCCTGCGCGAACCGCAACAGGCCCTGCGGCTCGAGCGGCCAGGGCATGCCGACCTTGTAGAGGCGCAGGCCGATCTCGTTGGCGCGCACCTCGTCGATGCCGAGTTCGTCGAGCGCGGCCCGCACGTCGAGATAGCTTTTTCCCGTGGTGATGATGCCGATCTTGGGCGCCGCACCGCCTGACATGATGATGCGGTCGAGCTTGTTGGCGCGGGCGAACGCGAGGACGGCCGGCCGCTTGTGGTCGTGGAGGCGGGCCTCCTTGTCGAGCGCCTGATCGCCGACGCGGATGTTGAGGCCACCAGGCGGCATGGTGAAGTCGTCGGGGATGACGGGAGTGACGCGGTCCATGCGGCCATCGACGGTGGACGTCGATTCGAAGTTGTCCTTGACGCACTTCATGCCGACCCACACGCCGGCATAGCGCGACAGCGCAAAGCCCAGCACGCCGAAATCGAGCATCTCTTGCACGCCTGCCGGGTTGAGCACGGGGATCATGTAGTCGACCATCGCGAACTCGGACTGGTGCGCGGAGGTCGAACTTTCGCAGGTGTGGTCATCGCCCATCAGCGCGAGCACGCCGCCGTGCTTCGATGTGCCGGCGTGGTTGGCATGGCGGAACACGTCGCCGGTGCGGTCGACGCCCGGGCCCTTGCCGTACCAGATGCCGAACACGCCGTCGTATTTGCCGTCGCCCCGCAATTCCGCCTGCTGCGTTCCCCACAGCGCGGTGGCGGCCAGATCCTCGTTGACGCCGGATTGGAACTTGATGTTGCGCGTGTCGAGGATTTTTCGCGACCGGAGCATCGCGCCCTCGAGTCCGGCGATGGGCGAGCCGCGATAGCCCGAGACGTAGCCAGCCGTGTTGAGCCCGGCCCGCTTGTCGCGCTCGTGCTGCATCAGCACGAGACGAACGATCGCCTGCGAGCCGTTCAGGATCTGGTGGCGCTCGTCGAGATCGAACTTGTCGTCGAGGCTCGGGCTGCTCTTGACCATGGGGTGCCTACCTCGTGTGCTGGCTCGTGTGCTGGCCGGTGGGATCGCGAATGGGGTCCGACACCGGCGCAGTGTTGTTAGGTCAGGATTGCTGACATATCGGGTGCTGTGCTGTAAAGATCGCAATCAGAACCCTGCCATGCAAGGGCAAGGCCGCAAGGCGGCGGACGAGGGGTTCGAGTAGCAACGGAACGGTTTTACTAGGTTAAGGCTCCTACACAGCCTCGTCGACCAGC
>JANOJW010000088.1:0-2350 GCA_031418955.1 Hyphomicrobiales bacterium
TCGCCGACGCCCGCGTGGTCAAGGTCGCCCCGCGCGACGCCAACGGTGTCATCCTCGAGCTGTCGCAGGCCTGAGTGGGTCCGCCCGCATCAGCCGTTCGTTAACTTCGGAGCGGCAACGGTTCTCCCACACACTCCGGAAGGGCCGATGTCCGCTCGTCTCGCTGCACTTGCCGCATTCGTCATCGTCGCACAGCCGGCGGCGGCACAGGACAAGCTCGGCGTGGCGGCCTGCGATGACGTTCTCGCCAAGTACGAGGCCTGCGTGGCGACGATGCCGTCCGGCGTGCAGCAGGTCGCCAAGCTCGGCATCGAGCAGATGCGCGCCACCTGGAAGGGCCTCGCCGCCAACCCGCAGGCCGTGGCAGACCTCTCCGACAAATGCAGTCAGTTGGGCGAGGGCTTCAAGGCGTCCCTCGCCCAGTTCAATTGCAAGTGGTGACGCGCGCGAGCCTAGATCTTTCGTTCCCCACGCACGGCTGGCGGATCGTTCGGGCCCGGCAGCGGCCCTTGCGGCGGCGTCGCACGCGCGGGCGGCGGCAATGGCTGCTGGCGCGGGGCCCCGGCCTCGCGCACCGGCGGCACGAACATGCGGTTCGAGCTGCACAGCCGCCTTGGGTTCTCGTTCGACCCGCAGGCGCGGAATTCGCCTTCGCGCGAGTAGCACACGCGCACCTCGCGAAGGCGCCCGCCGGGCCCGCCGCAGACGATGCCCAGCATGTCGGCCTTAAGCCCCGGGTTCACTGACACGAAGTCGTTCACGACTTCGCCCGGCGTGACGAAGAACGCCTGGTTGGGCCGCTCGTAGCGCGCCGGGATCTTGACCTTGTTGTAGAGCTTGCGGGACAGCTCGTAGTAGCCGTCGGGCGTCAGGCCCGAGCAGGTGCCGTGCTTCTTGTACTCGTGGATGATGAGCCCTGAACTGGGCATGATGTCGAGCATGCGGTCGATGGTCGGCTGCGGCACGAACGGACGGTCGCGCGTCGGGCAGCTCTCGGGGTAGCCACGCTCATGCTGCGGCCATAGGCCGTGCAGCACGAAGGAAAAGCCACGGCCGCTGCGTGGGTTGCACTGCTGGTCGTTGGGCCCGCGCGAGTTCGTCGCGCAGTGGGTCGGGCTCCAGGAGAGCACCAAAGAATAGTAGTCGAAGCGCCCTGGCTCGTTTTTGCCCTGATAGGGCGCGCGGCCACCGGGGCCGGGGCCGAACTGGGCGAGCGCTGGGATCGCGAGAAGGGCTAAGGCCGCCAGCGCGGCGAGCGTCTTGTTGAAACGGACCATCTTGGGCGTCCCGTGCTCCGGTTGCGGCCGTCGACGGCCGGCCACACACGTAGTGGGCGGAGCGTATCGGCGCAAGTCCCGGCGGCGGGGGTTTTTCGCCGCCGCCCCCTCCCTCACGCCGCAAACTCGTCCAGCGCGCCGCCGCGTGTCGGCGCTGGGCCGGCGCACCACTTGTCGAGCAGGGCCTCGAGCTCGGACCGGTCGAAGGGCTTCGCCAGGAAGTCGTCGAAGCCAGCTTCCAGGCACCGCTTGCGGTCCTCGGCGAAGGCGTTGGCGGTCAGCGCCACCACCGGCGGCGAGGTGCGCCCGGCCGCCGTGAACAACTGCCGCAGCCGGCGCGCGGCCTCGAAGCCGTCCATCTCCGGCATGTGGATGTCCATCAGCACCAGATGCACGATCTGCTCGGGGTCGGCGAGCACCGTCTCGGCATGACTGAGCGCGGCCGCGCCGCTGCGCGCGTGCGTGACGTGACAGCCGGCCTTCTCGCTGACGCGTCGCGCGAGCAGCGCATTGATGTCGTTGTCCTCGACCAGCAGCAAGCGGCGCGAGCCGTCACGGAGCACGGCGGGGCTGCGCTCGGGCGGCTGGGGCGCGTTTAACGGGAGCGGTTGCACGGCGGGCTCGAGGCCGAGCTGGCCGATCAGCGACTGCAGCCGCACGGGCCGCACCAGATACGCGTCAAAGCCCGCCGCACGGAACGGGGCAAGATCGCCGCGGCCATCCTGGTCGATCAGCACCACCCCCTTGACGCGCCGGCCCTGCGCCGCGCGTGCGTGGGCCAGCACCTCGCCGGCCGCCTGTGCGCCGCCGTCGGCATCGATCAGCACGACGTCGATGCCCTCACCCGCCGCTGTTGCGCGCGAAATTTCCGCTGCCGCTGTGGCTGTCGGGACGGCCGCTGTGCCGAGACCGAGCGCCGTCACACTGTCCTCGATCAGGCCCCGCTCGAGCGGCCGGTCGAGCGCCAGCAGGACGTGACCGCGCGGCTGCTCTGATGGCGCGAACAGCGGGCGTGTACCAGACGGCGCCGCAAGCTTCAGCCGCGCTGTGAACGTCGACCCAGCTCCGAGCCG
>JANOJW010000089.1:0-14961 GCA_031418955.1 Hyphomicrobiales bacterium
GCGCCGCGAAGGCTTCGAGCAGGCGCACGGTCTCCGGCGCGAACGGGCCCGGATAGGTGCGGCGCACGACGAGCGCGCCGATCACGTCGCCCCGGTGAATGAGCGGCAGCGCCAGGATCGCGCGCACACCGGCGCGAATCAGGATGTCGATGATCGGCGATGGCGCGGCAGCGATGCACGTCAGGTCCTCGACCTGAACGGCCTGGCGGCGCTGGCCGCACTCGCCGACCACCGTGTCGCCCATGCGGATCGGCTGCGAGCGCACGCGCTCGATGTGTTCCTCGGTCATGTTGTGGCCGGCCTCGAGCCGGAAGGCGTCGGCCGACTGATCGTAGACATAGATGGTGCCGCCGCCGGCGTAGGCCATGCGGCAGGCATTCTCGAGCACGGTCGAGAGCACCTTCGACATGTCGAGGGTAGCGATGACGGTCTGTCCGACCTCGCCGAGCGAGCGCAGTTCCTCGACCGAGCGGGCCAGCTCCTTGGTACGCGCCTGCACTTCCTCGAAGAGACGCGCATTCTCGATGGCGATGACGGCCTGGTCGGCGAAGGTCTCGACGAGGGAAATCTCGCGCTGTGCATAGGGACGTACGTCCGTACGCGTCAACGTAACGGCGCCGATCGGCTCGCCGTCGCGCATCAATGGCACGGACAGGATCGTGCGGGCTTTGCCAATGAGCGTTCGCGCGTTGAGGTCATAGTCGGCGGCGTGCAATCGATCCGCTACATGTACGGTTCGCTGCTCCATCACGGCTCGGCCCGAGACCGAATCGCTGCCGACCACGACAGGATTCTCTTTGAGGAATGCCGCGAACTCCGGGTCGTGGCCATTGCTTGCCGCAAGCCGGAACTCGCCATCGTGGAGCCGCCAGATGGTCGCGCGATCCGATCCGCAAAGCCGTTGCGCAGTCTTTGCGATCGCATCGAGCACCGGCTGCAGCTCGCTCGGCGAGCGCGAGATGACGGAGAGCACTTCGGACGTCGCGGTCTGGTATTCGAGGGATTCGGTCAGCTCCCTGGTGCGGGTCTGCTCGGCTTCGAACAGGCGCGCGTTCTCGATGGCGATCACGGCCTGGTCAGCGAATGTCTCGACGAGGGCGATCTGGCGCGGTGTGAACGGCTTTGCAACGGCGCGCGGGATCGAAATGGCGCCGATGATGCGCCCGGCTTTTCGCAAGGGCGCGGCCAACCGCGAGCCGCCGGTATGCGACGGGAACGGCTTCTTCGCGTATTCAGGATCCACGGTGACATCCG
Source organism: Hyphomicrobiales bacterium (assembly GCA_031418955.1). Classification (GTDB taxonomy): domain Bacteria; phylum Pseudomonadota; class Alphaproteobacteria; order Rhizobiales; family Hyphomicrobiaceae. Next base: position 1,255 of record JANOJW010000089.1, read on the forward strand.
GAACATGGATGACAGTTCCCTCCCTGATGGCACGGCCGGTGTGTCTGCCGCGGCGGTGATCGGACGGATCGGACTGATCGAGCGGATTGTCGAGGAAGTAGGCGACGGCTTCTGGGTGCGTGTTCGCGTGTGCAACCAGATGGAATTTGCCATCGCGTTCTGTGAAAATCTGAGAACGGTCGCCCTCGCAGAGCCGCTGCGCGGTAACGGCGATGGTGTCAAGCACGGGCTGCAGCTCATTGGGCGAGCGCGAGATGACGGAGAGAACGTCGGAAATCGCAGTCTGGTATTCGAGACTTTCCTGCAGCTCCTTGGTGCGCGCCTGGACCTGCTCGAAGAGGCCGACGTTGTTGACGGCGATGACGGCCTGGTTGGCGAAGGTGGTGACGAGGTCGATCTGGCGCTCGGTGAAGGGGCGCACGGCATCGCGTGCCATGGTGATGACACCGAGCACGACGCCCTTGTGGAGGAGCGGCACGGAGAGGCGCGAGCCGCCGGACGAGCCGGGGATGCGCGCGTGGTCATAGTCCGGGGAATGTATCGTGCGGCCTTCGTGCGCTGCGCGCGAGGTCGTACTGCTCCCGTCCGGCTCGAATGGGCACTCGTCCAGATGGTCGAGGAATTCGGGACTCGTGTTGCGGTGGGCCGCGACACGGTACTTGCCGCCTTGGAGCGTGAAGATCTGCGCGCGGTCGGCGGCGCAGAGCCGCACGGCGATCTCGGCGATGGTGTCGAGCACGGGCTGCAGCTCGCTCGGCGAGAGGGCGATGACGCCGAGCACGTCCGAGATCGCCGTCTGGTATTCGAGACTTTCCTGCAGCTCCTTCGTCCGCGCCTGCTCGGCCTCGAACAGCCGCGCGTTCTCGATGGCGATCACGGCCTGCGCGGCGAAGGTTTCGAGCAGCTTGATCTGCTTGTCGCTGAACGGCTTGACCTCCGAGCGGAAGATCAAGAGAGCGCCGAGTGGCTCGCCCTGACGCAGCAGCGGCGTCGCGAGCGTCGTGCGATTTCCCAAGTGCGGCTGGATGGCGCGCGCGCCGGGATACTCGCTGTCGAACTCGGCCGCGACATCGGCGACGTGGACCGTTCTGCGATCCAGGATCGCTCGACCTGGCACCGTCGCCCGTGACAGCCGCTGGGGCTTCCCGAACCGGATCTGGGAAACAGGCTCGGGTCCAAACGTGCCGACCGCGTACAACTCGTCGCCATCGGTCCGAATGACCCGCGCGTGGGGGGCCAAGCAGACCCGCGCGGCGCGCTCGGCGACGGCATCGAGCACCGGCTGCAGCTCGTTGGGCGAGCGGGAGATGATGCCAAGCACCTCAGCTGTCGCCGTCTGGTACTCCAGGCTCTCCTGCAGCTCCTTCGTCCGCGCCTGCTCGGCTTCGAACAGCCGCGCGTTCTCGATGGCGATCACGGCCTGATCGGCGAAGGTGGTAACGAGATCGATCTGCCTGACAGTGAAGGGGCTGACCTCTGTGCGCGTCAGGACGATGACGCCGACCACGGCGCCGTCACGCAGCAGCGGCACGCCGAGCGTGGTGCGGCGGTTGTCGCCGCCACGATCCCGGAAAAACGTCAGCTCGGCATCCTGCTCGACGTCGTGAATGTGGATGGTGCGGGCCTCGAGGGCGACACGGCCGGTCATCGAATGGCGATCGCTCGCGAGTGCGACCCCGGTCATCGCCTGCTCGACCTCGACGGGGAAGGCCATGCCGTCCATCGCAACCCGACGGAAACGGCCGCCGTCGAGCAGCCGGATGGCGGCCCGGTCGGCCTGGCACAGTCGGCGGGCCGTCTTGGCGATGGTGTCCATGACCGGCTGCACGTGGGACGGCGACTTGCTGATCACGGACAGCACGTCCGAGGTCGCTGTCTGGTATTCGAGGGCTTCGGTCAGCTCCCTGGTGCGGGCCTGCTCGGCCTCGAACAGGTGGGCGTTCCCGATCGCGATGACGGCCTGCGATGCGAAGGTTTCGAGCAGCTTGATCTGGCGCTCAGGAAAGAGCCCGGCTTGAGATCGCAACACGGCGATCGACCCGATCGGATGACCGCCCTTGAGCATCGGGACCGCCACGACGCTGCGGAAACCAATGGTCTTCGCACCGGGGCCAACAGCATAGTCGATGTCCGCGGGAACATCCGGGATTTGCTCGACGGCACCGCTGAGGATTGAGCGGGCAGCGGCGCTTCCCCGGCCCGGCACCATGGGATAGACGCTTCGTACGGCTTCGAGCCCGTCAGGGGCTACGCCATGCGAGGCTGCAAAATGAATGTGCACCCCGTCGAACCGGAAGACGCGGCAGTGCTGGGCTTCGCAGAGCCTCGACGCGCTTTGCGCGATCGTGTCGAACACCGGCTGAACGTCGGTGGGCGAGCGCGAGATGACGGCGAGAACCTCGGAGGTGGCTGTCTGGTAGGCGTGCGCCTCGGCCAGCTCACGGCGCAGCGTCTCGATCTCGCTGCCGTCGTGCGACGCCACGGCACTGGTGAATGGCTCGGCGGCTCTCTGCCCGGTCATGCGCAATATCCGGTCTGACGGTTGACGAACGCCGCAATTCTCCGGCGGCACGCCCGTCGTCCGAGCGCCAGCCTACCACAGCCCGGAGCGGGCGGGTGGCAGGTCGATCCGGAACAGTCGCGACGTGGTGAAAGGATCGTCCGGAAAACAATGACACGGTGTTCCCGACGGAACAGCGGCCGTGGTCGATATCGGCGATCTTGCGTCATCGGCGGACGTAAACAGCGACCAGCAGCCGGCCCGCAGGTCAGACAGCAAGACCAACTTGAACCCAAGGAGTTTCCCATGAAAGCCCTCATTCTGAGCTCGCTCCTCGGCTTCGGCCTTCTCGCCCAGCCGGCCACCGCCAAGGACTTCTGGACCACGCTCAACGAGAGCGCCCCGCGCTCGATCTTCAACGAGCTGCGCGACAGCGCGCCCCGCTCGATCTTCGACCAGATCCGCGACAGCGCCCCGCTCTGGGCAGGTGACGCTCCCGACCAGATGACCGGTGAGCTCGCGCCGGTGTTCGAGACGCTGCGCGACAAGGCGCCCTGAGCTGAGCCTCGGCACGCCAACCGGAATACTGCAGTGGTGATTTTGACCAGGTATTGTAAGTTGGGCGCCCGGCTTTCGAGCCGGGCGCCATTTCGCGTCAGTCCCGCCGCGCGATCTCGGCGAGGATATCGGCATCGCAGACGAGGTCCTGGCCGGCGCGCGTGATGGCACCCGCATCCTCCAGTGCCGTCATCGCACCGTTGACCTTGGGACGGCTGGCCCCCAGCAGCAGGGCGAGTTCGGTCTGCGACATGCCGAGCGTCAGCCGCTGCGTGCCCGCCTTCGAGCGGCCCGTCGGCGGCGGCAGTTTGTCCAGCAGGAAGCGGGCGAGCCGCGCCTCGATCGGCAGCAGCGCGACGTGCTCGAGATGATCGCTGACCTCGCGCAGGCGGGCGCAAAGGAACCGCATGACGGCACGCGCCAGCGCCGGATGCTCGACGAGCAGCCGGTTGGCCGCCGGCGCCGAGAGCGACAGCGCGTGGACGTCCTTCAATGCCGTCGCGTCGGCGCTGCGGGTCGATTGGTCGATGACGGCGATCTCGCCGAACACGTCGCCAGGGAGAGCGTGCGTGAACGAGAGTTCGCGCCCTTCGGCCGTGAGCACGGAGATCCGAACGCGGCCGTCCATCACCACGTAGATCGCATTGCCGGGATCACCACGACTGAAGATCAATTGGCCGGCCTCGAAGCGGACCTCGCGCATCGCTGCAGCGACGGCTGCGAGCGTCGGGGCCGCCAGCCCGGCAAAGAGCCTAGATCGGCTGAGCAATTCGGAAACGTCGATGCGCGAGCTCATTGACAATCGCTCCCAGACATCACGACTGCGCATGTCGCCGATGACGAAGGTGGCGGCGGGGGCAATGATCCCCGGCACCGACACGCCGGTGACGCACGGTCGGCAAGAAAATGGGTGCCTCTTCACTCTCTACCCTATTCCCCGGTTGAAAGGCAGCGATCCGTCAAGAGTACGATTGTGATGGGTGTGCCGCACCAACGATCAACGTGGACGAGCAGCCGCGCCGCCCGGCACAGATCGGGTATGACCCGCCACTCATCTTGTTGACCCCAACCGGACTCAGTGCCGGTGCGCAACACTCACGTTGCAATGAAGCCCGAAGCAGAGTGCTTCAGCACGTGCGCTGCAATATTTCCTTCGTCCAGAACGAGCCTCGATGTTTGACGCCGGCAGGGATCGTGCCCCAAGGCGTGGTGTAGCTGCGGCCATGGCCGGGCTCGCTCCGGGCTCGGGCCACGCTCAGGCTGCGGCGATGCGCGAGGGCTGAGCCTGTGGATCATCGCTGAGCTGGCTGAGTTTTTCCAGGCTCATGCAGCGGGCGCGGCTCGCCACCCACTCGTCGTTCTGCTCGGACAGTAGGGCGCCGACGAGGCGTGAATGGCGCTAGCGTTCCTTCGGGTCGAGCGCATCCCTGAGCCCGTCGCCGAAGAGATTGAATGAGAGCACCGAGAGGAAGATCGCGATCCCTGGGAAGATCGCCATCCACGGCGCCTGCGTCAGGAAACGCTGCGCCGTATTGAGCATCGAGCCCCAGGATGGCGCCGGCGGCTGCTGTCCGAGGCCCAGGAACGACAAGCTCGCCTCCGCAATGATGGCCGACGCGATCGACAGCGTCGCCTGCACGAGCAAAGAGGGGAGGATGTTCGGCAGGATGTGCCGGAAGGCGATGCGCCAGGCCGGATTGCCGACCGCGCGCGCCGCCTCCACGTAGTCCTCGACCTTGACCGACAGCACCTGCCCGCGCGTCAACCGCACGAAAATCGGCGTCGCCGTGATACCGATGGCGATCATGGCGTTGGTCAGCGACGGCCCGAGGAATGCGGCGAGCGCGATCGCGAGGATCAGGTTCGGGCAAGCGAGCATGGCGTCGGTGATCCGACTGATCAGCGCATCGACGAAGCCGCCGCGATAGCCAGCGAGTAGCCCAATCGGCACACCTAGCGAGAGCGCGATGGAGATCGACACGACGCCGGCCATGAGCGAGGCGCGCGCGCCCCAAATTGTGCGCGAGAGCAGGTCCCGGCCGGACTCGTCGGTGCCGAGCCAGTGCGCCCAGTTCGGCGGCTTGCGCACGAGCGTCCAGCTCTGCTTGGCCGGGTCGTACGGCGAGATCAGCGGCGCCAGCAGCGCGATCGCGACCAGCAGCACGATGATGACGAGGCCGAGCATGGCGCTCTTGCGGCGCCTGAGCCTGCGCCAGGCGCGCGCGGCCGGAGTCTCGCTGGCCCATTGCGTGGCCGTGCTCGCCGCCGATCCTGCGGTGGTGGTTGCCATCGCCTAGCTCCTCAGTCGCGGGTTGACGAGCACGTAGGCGATGTCGGCGAGCAGGTTGAGCAGGATGTAGGTCGTCGCCGTGACGAGCGTCACGCCCTGCACGACCGCGTAGTCGCGATTGAACACGCTATCGACGATCAGCTTGCCGAAGCCCGGGATCGAGAACACCTGCTCGGTGAGCACGGCACCTGAGAGGAGCGTGCCGAGCTCCAGTGCGCCCAGCGTGATCACCGGCGTCAGCGCATTGCGCATCGCGTGCTTGAGCACGACCACGCGCTCGGTCAGCCCCTTGGCGCGGGCGGTGCGCACGTAGTCGCTGCTCATGGCCTGCAGCATGGCGCTGCGTGTGTGCCGCATGAGCACTGCCGCGAACGAGTTGCCGAGCACGAACGCGGGCAGGATCGTGGTTTTGATCGAGAGCCAGAAGTCCTCGAACGGCGATACGTAGCCGGACGCCGGCAGCCAGCCGAGATGCACCGAGAACAGGAAGATCAGCATGATGCCGAGCCAAAAGTTCGGGGTCGAGATACCCCAGAGCGCGACCACGTTGACGCCGTAGTCGATCGCCGTGTTCTTCCGCACCGCCGAGATGATGCCCGCTCCGACGCCGACCACCAACGATACGACGATCGCCATCAGCGCGAGCTGCAGCGTCACCGGAAATTTCTGCAGGACGAGGGTCAGCACCGGCTCCTTCAGGCGCATCGATTCGCCGAGGTTGCCCGAGAGCACGCCCTTCACCCAGTACAAGTACTGCACCGGCACCGGCTCATCGAGGCGGTACTGCTTGCGGATCTGCGCAAGAACGTCCGGGTCCCTCTCCTCGCCGGCCATAACGAGTGCCGGATCGCCCGGCAGCAACTGCTGCAGCGAGAAGATGATCACAGACACGAAGAACAGCGTCGGGATCAGCTGCAGCAGGCGCTTGGCGATGAAGGTGAGCATGGCGCTGCCTTCAAGGCTTCAGCTTGACGCCGACGACGCGCACGAGCCCGTCGGGCAGCTGCTTGTAGCCCTCCACTTTCTGCGTGTGCGCGATGATGACCAGCCGGTGGTAGAGATAAATGATGCCGCCCTCGGCGAGGATCTTCTCGGCCGCCTTCTCGTAGATCGCCTTGCGCTCGGGGACCGCGGACTTCGTGCGCGCCTCGTCGAGCAGCGCATCGACCTCCTTGTTGCAGTAGCCGCGATTGTTCTGCGGCGCACCGCACTTGTGGAAGATGTAGGCGTTGCCGTCCGGATCGACGCGGCCCGACCAGCCGATGAAGAAGGCATGATAGGCGCCCTCCTCGGACTGTTTCAGCGAGGTCGCGAACTCGGTGACGCGGATCTTCATATCGAAGCCGGCTTCCCCCGCCATTGCCTGGATCACCTCGGCGACCTGCCGGCTTTCGGGATTGTTCGGCACCATGAAGTCGACCTCGACCGGCGCCTTGAGGCCGGATTCGGCGAGCAGCTTCCGGGCGAGCGCCAGGTCGCGCTTGGGCAGCGGAAACTTCTCCTGGTAGTAGGGATTGCGCGGGCTGATCCATTGGTTGCCGGGGAAGAACTCGCCGTTGAATGCCACCTGGTTGATGGCCTCCCGATCGATCGCAGCGGCGAGCGCCTGCATCGCCTTGGCGCCGCCCTTCCCGAACGGGCCGTCCTTGCCCTTGGCCCCGTTGCCGAGGTTGACGGTCAGGCCCTGGTAACCGATCTCCGTTTGCGTAGCGAGTTTCAGCTTGGGATCGGCCTTGATCTCTTTGAGATCGGTCGCAAGCGCACGCTCGATGAGGTCGAGCGAGCCCGACTTCAGATTGGCGAGCCGTACTGTCGAGTCGATCACCGGCCGGTAGACGACGCGGTCGATGTGCACGTTCCCCTTGTCCCAGTAGTCGGCGAACTTCTCGACCACGATGCGGTCCTGCTGCACGCGCTCGACGAACTTGTAGGGGCCCGCGCACACGGGCTTCAGCCCGAACTTGTCTCCGGCCTCCTTGGCGGCCTTCGGCGACACGATCATGCCGGCGCGGTCGGCGAGCTGCGAGATCAGCGGCGAGAACGGCGCCTTGAGCAGGAGGCGGACTGTCGCCGGGTCGGCGACCTCGATCTTCTCGATCGCTGCGAGCTCGGGCTTGCGGAACGAGCCCTGCATGGTCATGTGCCGCTCGAGCGAGTACTTCACCGCCTCCGAGTCCATCGCCTCGCCGTCGTGGAATCTCACGCCGGTGCGCAGCTTGATGGTCACCATCTTGCCGTCGGGCGAGATCTCGTGCCCGGTCGCAAGCTGCGGCACGATGTTGACCTTCTCGTCGATGTCGAAGAGCTTGTCGCAGATCGAGGCGAACACGATCCGCCCAACGTAGGTGCGTGCCAGCGTCGGGTCGAGCACGTCGGGGTCCTCGGCGAGTCCAACACGAAGCGTCGATTGCGCGGCGGCAGTCTGCGCCATTGCGGCAAGCGCGGCAATCGCCAGCGCCTTGATTGCCCTTCGTTGCATCAGGTTCTCCCTTGTCCATCTCGGTCGAGCGTATCGCTCGGCGTTCCCGAAGGCCAGATCCAGTCGGCCGACTGTCAGTGCGATTGGCGATCGAAGGCCATCAGGAGCCGCTCGAGCGCCGGCTGCGGCGCATCGTCGGGCGGGGCGACCGGCGGTCCGACCTCGCGCCAGCGATGGCAGGAGGTGGCATGGCCATCCACGTCGTCCAGTTGAGGCGCCTCCGTCCGGCAGCGGTCAATGACATAGGGACAGCGTGGGTGGAGATGGCAGCCCGGCGGCGGCGCGATCGGATTGGGCGGATCGCCCGGCAGCAGGCGGCGCTCGCGCTTCTCCATTGGCCTCGGCACCGGAATGGCCGAGAGGAGTGCATGCGTGTAGGGATGCCTCGGCTCATGGAAGATCTCGTCCGCACCGGCCGTCTCGACGATGCGGCCGAGGTACATGACGGCGATGCGGTCGGCGATGTGCTTCACGACTGCGAGGTCGTGGCTGATGAACAGGTAAGACAATCCGAGCCGCTGCTGTAGGTCACGCAGCAGATTGAGGACCTGGCTACGGATCGACACGTCAAGCGCGGAGACCGGCTCGTCGCAAACGATCAGCTTCGGCTCGGAGCCGAGCGCGCGCGCGATCGCGATGCGCTGCCGTTGGCCGCCCGAGAACTCGTGCGGATAACGCTGCGCGTGCTCGGGCCTCAGGCCGACGAGGCCAAGCAACTCGCCGACGCGGGCGCGACGATCGCCCGCTGACAGGTCTCCGTGGAGCAGCAGTGGCTCCGCCAGGGTTTCCCCGACCGTCAGACGCGGATTGAGCGAGGAATAGGGATCCTGGAAGATCAGCTGCGCCTTGGCTCGGAATGAACGCAACTCGCGCGCCCCGAGCAATGCGAGCCGCTCGCCGCCGAACGTGATCTCGCCGGCCGTCGGCTCGATCAGGCGTAGCACCAGCCGGCCGACCGTCGATTTGCCGCAACCGGACTCGCCGACCAGCGCCAGCGTCTCGCCGCGTTTGACGTCGAAAGAAAGCCCGTCCACGGCCCTCACCACCGTCTGCGGCACGCCCAGGACGGAACGCCGCGTCACGAAGTGCTTGACCAGCCCTCGAACCGTCAGAAGGTGGACATCGCTGGCGTTCATGCGACAAGCCTCGCCAGCGGCGACCGGAGGCAGCGCGACTTTCGCGTTCCGGAGACGTCTGCCAGCGGCGGCGCCTCCTCGCGGCAGCGCGGCAGCGCGAATGGACAACGGTCGGCGAACCGGCATCCGTTGAGATCGACGTCGAGGCTCGGCACCGTGCCGGCGATTGTCGCCAGCCGCTCGCGCCGCTTGCCCAGACGCGGCACCGAGCCTATCAGGCCGACGGTGTAGGGGTGCTCAGGCCCGGTCAGCAGTTCGTCGACCGGCGCCTGTTCCACGGCCTGGCCCGCATACATCACCACGACGTCGTCGCATATTTCTGCCACGACGCCGAGGTCGTGCGTGATGAGCAGGATCGCCGTTCCCGCCTCGGTGCGAAGCTCCCGCAGGAGATCGAGGATCTGCGCTTGGATGGTGACGTCGAGTGCCGTCGTCGGCTCGTCGGCGATCAATACCGACGGCTGGCAGGCGAGCGCCATGGCGATCATCACGCGCTGGCGCATGCCGCCGGACATGTGGTGTGGGTAGTCATCGACACGCGAGCGTGCTGCCGGAATTCGCACGCGCTCCAGGAGGCCGACAACCTCGCGCCGGGCCTCGTCTCTCCGCATGCCTCGGTGGCGAACGATCACCTCGCCGATCTGGTCGCCGATGGTATAGGACGGGTTGAGCGACGTCATTGGCTCCTGGAAGATCATGGCGAGCCGGTTGCCACGCAGTTGGCGCATGTCGGCGTCGGGCAGCGTCTGCAGGTCGCGGCCCTCGAACCGGACGCGGCCTTGCACGTCAGCGCTCTCCTTGGGCAGCAGGCGCATGATCGACAGCGCGGTCACGCTCTTGCCGGAGCCGGATTCGCCCACGATGCCGAGCGTGCGTCCCCGGCGCAGCATAAACGACAGGCCGTCCACGGCGCGAACCACCCGCCCGCCGTCACCGTAAAACGTCACATGCAGATTCTCGATCGACAGCAGCGGCGTATCGGGCTCACGATCCGCCTTGACCTGCCCCCGATCCTGCATGTGTCAGCTCTCTTCCCACAATGTCCGGCCACGCTGTGCCCCTCGGTAAGGTAACACGCGTTGAGGCGCCGGCGCACCCGGGACATCCGTCACTAGTGCCGGCGCCGATTTCTGCCGCGACGGATCACATCGACCATCGTAGACGCCTGATATACAGAAGTCGACATCGGCCATGCGCGGATCGGCGATGCAGAGCGCGCCGCCGCCGACCTGCTGCAATCGGGCGTCGACATGTGGCGTCAGTTCTCCACCGGGCTCGCGGCCGACCCTGACGCCAAGAGCACGACCTTCCCAACCGGGCGTCTGACCGCGTTCGGTGGGTGCGGCGGCTACGCTCTTCACCATGTCGGAAACTCATTCATCGTCAGATCGCGTCATCAATTTGAGGTCGACTCACAGTTGGCGGCGGGGCAGTCTCTGAATACAGGTGCCAATCGCCTGACGGCACAGGATGAGGCGGTCGGAGCAGCCCAGACCGCAGCGGGCTGGCAGCGAGGGCCGTCAAGTTTCTGCGCTGTCTATGGTCGGCAGTGCCGAGGAATCACCATGCAATGTCGAGCCTGCCAGCACGTCAATCGCGCCGGTGCCAGGTTCTGCAATGCGTGCGGCGGGACATTGACGGCGCCCTGCCCCGCCTGCGGGGTCACAAATCCCCCGGCAGCCAAGTTTTGCAGTGATTGCGGTGCCAAGCTCGCAGCGTCCGTCATCGCGGCCGTCGCTACGCCTGCATTTGTGCCGTCATCTGCAGTGCCGCCAGGGAGCGACAGCGCGCAGGCGGCAGAGCGCCGCCAGCTGACCGTGATGTTCTGCGATCTAGCCGGCTCGGTCAATCACGCGGCCCGCCTCGATCCCGAGGACATGCGTGAGCTGCTCGCGGCCTATCGCAAGTGCGTCACCGACGCGGTGGCACGCTTCGACGGCTTCATCGCCCAGTATCTGGGTGACGGCGTCCTCGCCTACTTCGGCTATCCCAAGGCACATGAGGACGACGCCGAGCGGGCGGTCAGGGCCGGGCTCGCGGCGCTTGCCGCTGTCGATAGCGTCAAGGGCCAGGCACTGGCTCAGTCTTGGGGCCAGTTCAGGGCACGGGTCGGCATCGCCACGGGGCTCGTCGTCGTGGGCGAGCAGATCGGAGCCAGCGACAGCCACGAGCGCCTGGCGATCGGGGAGACGCCGAACCTCGCCGCGCGCTTGCAGGCCATCGCGGCGCCGGGCGAGCTGGTAATCGCCGCCAGCACGCGGCGGCTGGTGGGGCGTCTGTTCGACTGTCGCTCGCTCGGGGCAATGGAGATCAAGGGCCTGACGCTGCCCGTCGAGGTCTGGCAGGTCCGCGGCGAAACCACGGGAGTGAGCCGGTTCGAGGCGCTGCGTGCAGGTGTAACCTTCCCGCTGGTCGGCCGGCAGGAGGAGATCGACCTGCTGCTGCGGCGCTGGCAGCAAGCCAAGGCGGGCAGTGGCAGGGTCGTCGTCCTCTCGGGGGAGCCCGGCATCGGCAAGTCGCGCATCGCGGAAAGCCTGCTGTCTCGGCTGGCGGACGAGCGGCACGCGCCCTTGCGCTATTTCTGCTCGCCGCATCATACGCAGAGCGCGCTCTATCCCTTCATCATCCAGCTCGAGCGGGCGGCGGGAATGGCGGCGACGGGCAACACATCGGCGCGGCTCGACAAACTGGAGGCCCTGCTTCAGCCGCTGGCGCGCAACGTGTCGCAGGACCTGGGACTGGTCGCCGATCTCCTCTCGCTACCGAGCACCGAGCGCTACCCGAAGCCAGCCGTCAGCCCGCAGCAGAAGCGGGAGATGACGCTCAACATGCTGCTCGACCTGCTGGCGGCGTCGGCGGCGAGGCATCCGTTGTTGTTGATATTCGAGGACGTCCACTGGATCGATCCGACCTCGCTCGATCTACTCGATCGCATGGTGTCCCGCATCGCGGAGCTGAAGGTTCTGCTCGTCATCACCACCCGCCCGGAGCTGCAGCCGAGCTGGGTCGGCCAGCCGCATGTGACGATCTTGCCGCTGAGCCGTCTCGACGGCCGCGACAGCCTGGCGATCGTCGCCGGCGTCACCAAGGGCAAGGCGCTGCCCGATGGTGTCGCCGAGCAGGTCCTCGCCCGCACCGATGGCGTGCCGCTGTTCATCGAGGAGGTGACAAGCACGCTGCTCGAGAGCGGTCTCATGAGGGAGACACCCACCGGCTTCGTGCTCGACGGACAGCTGCCGCCGCTCGCGATCCCCACGACCTTGCAGGCCTCGCTCGTCGCCCGCCTGGACCGCCTGTCGCCGGTCAAGGACGTCGCGCAGATCGGGGCTGTCATCGGCCGCGAGTTCTCGCACGAGCTGATTGCGTCGGTGGCGGCCCTGCCCTCGGCCGAGCTCGAGGCCAAGCTGGAGCGCCTGACCACCTCCGGCCTCATCTCTCGGCGCGGCACGCCACCCGATGCGACCTATGCGTTCAAGCACGCGCTGGTGCAGGACGCCGCCTACGCGACCCTGCTCAAGAGCCGCCGGCAGCAGCTGCATGCCAGCATCGCGCGGCGCCTCGCCGAAGGGCAGCCGGCTCAGTCCGAAGGCCTGCCCGAGATCGTCGCGCATCACTTCACCGAGGCGGGCCTCGCCCGCGACGCGATCCCCTACTGGCGCAAGGCGGCCCAGCGGGCCGGCGAGCGGTGGGCCAACAGGGAGGCGGCAGATGCGTACACGCGCGCCTTGGCGGCCGTCGAGACGCTGCCGGAAAGCCGCGAGACGCAGGAGCAGGCCTTCGAGATCCGCCTCGAGCTGAGGACCATGCTCAACCTGCTCGGCGACGTGCAGCAGATGCTCGACCGCCTGCGCGAGGCCGAGGCGATCGCTGAGCGGCTCGACGATGACCCCCGGCGCGCCCGGATCGGAGCGGTGATGACCAACGTCCACACCAATTTCGGCGCCTTCGACGAGGCGATCGACACCGGTGGCCGTGCGCTTGTCATCGCCGAGCGTCTCGGCGACCTCAGGCTGCGCATCCTGACCACCAGCTATCTCGTGCAGGCGCATGCGGACAGAAGCGATTTCCAGCGGGTCGTCGATCTGTCGGCCGGCAATCTCGCGATCATGCCGCCCGAATGGGTCACCGACTATTTCGGGCGCCCTGCGCCGGTTTCGGTGTTCGATCTCTACTATCTGATCATCAGTCTTGCCGAGCTCGGCCGCTTTGCCGAGGCTGCCGAATATGAAGCCAAGGCGGTTCGCCTGGCCGAGCCGATGCAGCGCGCCTTCAATACCCTGGGTCTTGCCTACTACGCCGCCAGCACGCTGCACCTCCTCAAAGGCGAATGGGCGACGGCGGAGCCGCTGATCGAGCGCGTGATCGAAGTGCTCCGAGCCGGCAAGATCGTGATCATGCTGCCGCATGCCGTCGCCGCCTCGGCCTGGATCCTGGCGCAGCGCGGCGAGATCAACGAGGGCTTGCGACGCCTGCGCGAGGCCGAGCAGCTGCTCGAACGCAACGCCGTGCGCGGCATCATCGGCCAGCGTGGCGGCACGTACCGCATGCTCGGTCGCGCCTATCTGCTGCTCGGCCTTAGCGACGAGGCGAGGCGCCTCGGCGAGCTCGCCGTGCAGGTCTCCGGCCGCCAGCCGGGCTTGCTGTGCAACGCCCGACATCTGCTCGGCGATATCGCAGCGCATGGGCCGTGTTTCGATGCGGAACGGGCCGAAGCACAGTACCGTCTGGCGCTGGCCGGCGCCGA
>JANOJW010000090.1:0-3408 GCA_031418955.1 Hyphomicrobiales bacterium
GAGACCACCGAGCTCGGGGGCCGGCTCGCGGCCGGGGTCGCCGATGTCGAGGTGCAGGCGCTGGCGGCCGAGGAGAAGCTGATTGATCTGGCCGCCGACGCGCAGTCCCGCCGCGAGGCCGCACAGTCGGCCCGGCTCACGGCAAGTCAGCTCACCACCGAGATTGCGACGCTTTCGAAATTGCTCGGGCCCGCACGCGACGACGGCCTGCCCCCCGTCCTCGACCAGATCCGCGTGGCGCCCGGCTACGAGCTGGCACTCGGGGCGGCGCTCGGCGACGATCTCGACGCGCCGCTGACCGACGAAACTGGCATGCTGGAAGCGCGCGTCTTCGACACGACGGAAGCGCGCGTCTTCGACACGACCCACTGGCGGCTGGTCGGCGCGGGGCTCGAAGATCCACCGCTGCCGGCCGGCGTCGAGGCGTTGGCCGCCCACGTCGAGGCGCCAGCCGAGTTACAGCGGCGGCTGCGCCAGATCGGCATCGTGCCGCGCGATCGCGGCCACGCCATGCAGTCGATCCTGCATCCGGGCCAGCGGCTCGTCTCGCGCGAGGGCGATCTGTGGCGCTGGGACGGTTTCGTCGCCGCCGCCGATGCGCCGTCGTCGGCCGCACTGCGGCTCGCCGAACGCAACCGCCTGGGCGAGATCGCCGAGCGCGAGCTTGCAGCACGCCGCACAGCCGATGATCTGACCTCCGCCGAGCGGACAGCCAGCGAGTTGCATCGCAGTGCCGAGGCTGAGGAGCGGCGCCTGCGCCAGCTGTGGCGCGAGACCCAAGGCCAGCTCGCGAGCACGCGCCAGCAGCTCGCCATCATCGAGCAGGCCGCACGCGACACCGAGGCGCGGGTCGCTGCCGTCGAGGATGCCCGCATCCGCGCCGAGGAGGTATTGAGCGAAGCACACGAGAAAGTCGCCGAGATCAAAGCCGCGCTCGAAGTGATGGCGGACAGCGACGACATCGAGGTCGAGCTGGGCGAGGTCGACCAGGAGACGCGGGCGAAGCGCCTCGCCGTGTCCGACCATCGCGCGCAGGTCGCCAGCGTCGAGCGCGACCGGCAATTCCGCGCCGAGCGCTATGCCAAGGTCAAGTCGGAGCACGAGCGCTGGAGCGGGCGACTCGCTGGTGCCGACAGCCAAATCGCGGCACTCGCCGAACGCGTCGCGGAGGCTGCGGCCGAACTCGAAAAACTCGCCGATCTCCCGACCATAATCGAGGAGCGCCGACACGCCATCATGGACCAGCTCGCCGACGCCGAGCGGTCGCGGCAGGAGGCAGCCGACCGGCTCGCCTCAGCCGACACCGCACAGCGACAGGCGCAGGCGGCGATGCGCACCGCGCAAGGGGCCGTCGTCAACGAGCGCGAGGCAAAGGCGAGGCTCGAAGCGCGTCTGGAGGCCGCCCGCACGCGGCGCTCGGAGGAGTCGCGAAAAATCCGCGAGACGCTGGACGTGGCGCCGGAGGCCTGCCTGGGGCTCGCCGAGATGCAGGCGGGCGAAACAACGCCGTCGCTGGCCGAAATCGACAAGACCTGGGCCCGCCTCAAGGGTGAGCGCGAGCGGCTCGGCGGGGTCAACCTGCAGGCCGACGAGGAGTTGACCACACTCAACGAGCAGTTCGCCAAGCTCGACATGGAGAAGCTCGACGTCGAGGGCGCGATCGCCAAGCTGCGCGGGGCGATCGGGCAATTGAACCGCGAGGCGAAGGCGCGGCTCAACACGGCGTTCGAGACGGTCAACGGCCACTTCCAGCGCCTGTTCACCACGCTGTTCAACGGCGGCGAGGCGCGGCTCGAGATGATCGAGAGCGAGGAGGATCCGCTGGAGGGCGGCCTCGACATCATTGCCAAGCCTCCGGGCAAGAAACCGGCGACCCTGTCGCTGCTCTCGGGCGGCGAGCAGACGCTGACCGCGCTGTCACTGATCTTCGCGGTATTCCTGACCAACCCGTCGCCGATCTGCGTGCTCGACGAGGTGGACGCGCCGCTCGACGACAGCAACGTCGAGCGCTTCTGCCTGATGATGGAGCAGATGGCCGCCGAGACCGACACGCGCTTCCTCGTCATCACGCATCACCCGCAGACGATGGCGCGCATGAACCGCCTGTTCGGCGTGACGATGGGCGAGAAGGGCGTCTCCCAGCTCGTGTCGGTGGATCTGGCGACGGCCGAGAAGATCATCGAGGACGCCCCCGAACAGCAGCAGGGCGCGGCGTGAGCAGCCTGGGTCGGACTGTAAGTCGGGACACCCCGGCGTACATCGCGACGCAAGGGCCGGGGGGCGTCGCTTCGGGGAGCGCGCAGCCTCCGGCCGCGTCCCGCTGCCGTCGGCGACCGGACAGGTCGTTAGAAAGATTCACAGTTCAAAGAGCCCGGCCTCCGGGAGTTCCGCGAACCGCGCAGGACGCGAACCGCCAAACCCCTGTCGACCGTTGACGACATCTTGCGGCCAGCGCGATGCGCGGGGATAAGTTTCGCTGGCCCTATTCGTGGTGATGGTTAAGGGCGGGGACAAGTCCGGCTCCATGCCAGCGAACTGCCCATCGCCGCGTAGCCGCGATGGGTTGAGCGCGCTGCACCTGGCGAACCCAACGCCCAGATCGCGGCCGTCGGCGAACCGCCGCGTTGGATGTCGCCAAGTGCAGGGCTCAAGCCAACGTCGACCGCCCACCTGAAACACGGACGGGCCCCGAAGGGCCCGTGCGCGGTGTCGTGTCGAAAGCCGAGGCGATCAGAAGCGCGTGCTGGCGCCGAAGCGGAACAGTTGCTCGTCGTCGAACGCTTCCTTCATGAGGGCCCAACCGAAGTCGGCGCGCAGCGGGCCAAGCGGCGAGTCCCAGATCAAGCTGGTGCCGGCTGAGACGCGCACCTTGGAACTATCACCGAGGCAAAGGTTCGGTGTCGTGGACGGCGCAATGGGGGCAAGGCCACATTGCTTATTCAAAGTCTTGATCGACTCGGACACCCCGAACAGGGAACCGGCATCGACGAAGAAGGCGCCGCGAATGCCAAGATCATCTGGAACCAGCGGCAGTGGGAACCGAACTTCGGCCGTCGCGGCCCAGAACGTCGAACCGCCGAGCGCCTCGTTAGTCGACAGATCGCGCGGGCCGAAGCCAGCCTTGTTGAACCCACGCAGCGTCTCACCGCCACGATAGAACACGTCGATCAACCGCACCTCGTCGCCGCCCCAGCCCTGGATGTGGCCAGCGGTCGCGCGCGCCACGAACGTAATCTTCTCGGTGATCGGGATGTAGTAACGGCCCTCACCCTGGAAGCGGAAGTATTGCACATCGCCACCCAGGCCCGCCATGTCGACGCCGCCATGGAGATAGAAGCCGCGGTTGGGATTCTTCGGATGGTTGCGCTTGTCGTAGGTGATCGAAGTGCCGACCAGCGACGTCCAGTA
>JANOJW010000091.1:0-8734 GCA_031418955.1 Hyphomicrobiales bacterium
AACGCCTGCGCGCGCTCTATGGGGCGTGTGACGGTCTGGCCCGCGCCAAAGCCGCGCGGGCCGTCGAGGCGTCGTGCACGACGGGGGTGGTCGATGGCCTCGTCAAGGCCGGCTGCCTCGTCGAGGTGGCGATCCCCGAGAAGCGGTTCGCGACGCCTGATCCAGCCCATGCGATCGTTGCCCTGTCGGATCACCAGGCGCAGGCCGCCGACACGCTACGGGCCTCGATCGACGGCGACAACTTCTCCGTCTCGCTGCTCGACGGCGTGACCGGCTCGGGCAAGACCGAGGTCTATTACGAGGCGGTCGCGCGCTGCCTCGAGAAGGGCCGGCAGGCGCTGATCCTGCTGCCCGAGATCGCGCTGACCAGCCAGTTCATGAACCGCTTCAAGGCCCGCTTCGGAGCGCCGCCCGCGGAATGGCACTCGGCGCTGTCGCCGGGCGAACGCGGGCGCACGTGGAAAGCGGCGGCAACCGGCGAGGTTCGCGTCGTGGTCGGTGCGCGCTCGGCGCTGTTCCTGCCGTTCGCCGAACTCGGCCTGATTGTCGTCGACGAGGAGCACGACCCGGGCTTCAAGCAGGAGGACCGCGTCCACTACCAGGGCCGCGACATGGCGGTCGTGCGCGGCAACGTCGGCCGCTGCTCGGTCGTGCTGGCGTCCGCGACGCCCTCGATCGAGAGCCATGTGAATGCGCGCAGCGGGCGCTATCGCCACCTGATCCTGCCCGGCCGCTTCTCGGGCGTCGAGATGCCCGACGTGCAGCCGATCGATATGAGGAAGCATCCCCCCGAGCGTGGCAAGTGGCTGTCCGCCCCGCTGGTCGAGGCGGTGACGGAGACGCTCGCCAAACAACAGCAATCGCTGCTGTTCCTCAACCGCCGCGGTTATGCGCCGTTGACGCTGTGCCGCTCGTGCGGCCATCGCATCGGCTGCCCGCAATGCACCGCCTGGCTCGTCGAGCATCGCTTCCGCAACCGGCTCAACTGCCACCATTGCGGCTTCTCGCTGCCGATGCCGAAGAAATGCCCGAAGTGCGAAACGGAGGACGCGCTCGTCGCCTGCGGGCCTGGCGTCGAGCGCATCGCGGAGGAGGTCGCCGAGCGCTTTCCCGAGGCGCGCGTGGTGCTGCTCTCGTCCGATCTCATTCCGGGCCTGCCCGAGATGCGCGAAATCATTACGAAGATCGAGAACCGCGAGGCCGACATCATCATCGGCACCCAGATCGTGGCCAAGGGCCACCACTTCCCCGGTCTCGCCACTGTCGGCATCGTCGACGGAGATCTGGGCCTTGCGCAAGGCGCCGACCCGCGCGCGGGCGAGCGCACGTTCCAACTGCTGCATCAGGTGACGGGGCGCGCGGGGCGCACGTTCACGCAAGGCCGCGGCTTCATCCAGACGCACATGCCGGAGAACCCGGTGATGGCCGCGATCATCTCGGGCGACCGCGAGGCGTTCCTCGAGAACGAGATCCGGATCCGCCAGTCTGCCCTGCTGCCGCCTTACGGCCGTCTCGTCGCGCTGATCGTTTCGGCGCGACAGAAGGAGATGGCGGAGGCCTTCGCGCGCGAGGTGGCGCGGCGTGCGCCGCAAGCCCGTCGCATCGAGGTGCTGGGCCCGGCGGAAGCCCCGATCGCCGTGATCCGCGGCCGCCATCGCTGGCGCCTTCTCGTCAAGGCGCCGCGCGACGAGGACGTGCAGGCCTACATCCGCGAGTGGCTGTCGCAACTGCCCGACGTCAAAGGCGACCTGCGTCTGACGGTCGACATCGACCCCTACAGTTTCTTGTGAGCAGTCGCGCGGCCCGCGCCCACCGCCTACCCCACCAGCCGGTCGAAGCGGGTGGTGACGTCTACGAGCGTGTCACGCAGGGTTGCCTCCAGCACCTCGAAGGTCGGCGCCTCGCCGACACGGGCGAGCAGATCCTTGAGGCCGTCCGGGGCCTTTGCGGGTTCAAAGGGACCATCGAGGCAGAGCCGCAGGACCTGGGTCAGGCCGTTGACCAGACGGGCAGCCGGGATCAGCGCCGCGGCATCGTCCTCGGGCAACGTCCCCGCCGCCGCCAGCGCCCGCAGCGCCTCGACCGTATTCTGGTGCAACACGGCTGGATCACTCGCCGCGCCGACGAGTTGCAGATGCTGGACGATGAACTCGAGGTCGACGAGGCCGCCACGCACCTGCTTCAGTTCCCAGATGTCGGAGGTGCCCTTCTCCGTCTCGATGAGACCGCGCATCTCGCGCACGTCGGCCGCGATTTTTGCCCGGTCGCGGGGCTTGGTCAGCGCCGTGCGGATCGCCGCCTCGACCTTGGCGCGAAGCACTGCCGGCCCGGAGACGACGCGCGCCCGCGTCAACGCCATGTGCTCCCAGGTCCAGGCCTCGTTGGCCTGATAGTGCACGAAGCTCGACAGCTGTACCGCGACCGGTCCCTTCTGGCCCGACGGACGCAGCCGCATGTCGACCTCGTAGAGCGAACCCTCCGCGGTCTGCGCCGACAGCGCACTGACGAGGCGCTGCGTCAGACGCGTGTAGTACTGACTCGGCGCCAGGGGACGCGCCCCGTCCGACTGCGTGGCACTCGCCTCGTAATCGTAGATCACGATCAGATCGAGATCCGACGCAGCCGTCATCTCGCGCCCGCCGAGCTTGCCCATGGCGACGACGACCGCGCCACCACCCGGCACGCGTCCGTGCGCCTTGGCGAGATCGTCCTCGACACGCGCCTGCAGCGCCTGAATCAACTGCACGGCGAGGTCGGCATAGGCGCCACCCGCCAGCGTCGCCTCGATGGTGCCCGACAGCACGCGCACGCCGATCAGGAACTGTTGCTCGCTGCCGATCATCCGCGCCCGATCGAGTGCGTCCTGGGTGTCCTCGATGCTGGCGATCTCGCCGGCGACGAGTCGCGAGAGAGTTGCGGAATCGGGCGTCGTGCCGAAGAAGCCCGGATCGAGCACGGCGTCGAGCACGCGGCGGCGGCGGGCGAGGATGCGGGCTAACCGCGGCGCCGAGCCCATGATATCCGCAACGAGGCGCAAGAGGCTCGGGTTCTGCTTCAGCAGCGAGAACAACTGCACACCCGACGGCAGGCCGGCGAGGAAGCGGTCGAAGCCGTGGAACGCCAGATCGGGATCGGCGGTCTTCGCCAGCGCCTCGATCAGAAGCGGCTGCACCTCGGTGAGCAATTCTCGCGCGCGGGCTGAGCGCACCGCCGGGTAGCGGCCGTGATGCCAGCCGCGCACGGCAGCAATTGCATCGGAGGGTCGCTCGTAACCCATGGCGGACAGCGCCGCCACCGTCGCTGGATCGTCGGCCTCGCCGGCAAACACCATGTTGGCGCCCGCACGCGTCAATTCGGGGCTGGCCTCGAACAGGACGGCGTAGTGCGACTGCACGCACTGCAGGTGCGCCACGAGCGCGCTCGAGAACGCGGGCGTATCGAGAAATCCCGAGAAATGCGCGAGCCGCTCGAGATCGTCGGGCGCATCGGGAAGGGTCTGCGTCTGCTCGTCGGCGAGCATCTGCAGCCGGTGCTCGATGCGGCGCAGGAACAGATAGGACTCGGTCAGATCGCCGCGCACGCCGGGCTTGATCCATCCCCGCGCCTCGAGCCGTTCGAGTGCCGAGAGCGTGTCGGGGATGCGCAAATCGGTCTGGCGGCCGCCCGCGATCAGCTGCTGCGTCTGCGCGAAGAACTCGATCTCGCGGATGCCGCCGCGACCGAGCTTGATGTTGTGACCCGCGACGCCGATCTCGCCGAAGCCCTTCACCGCATGGATCTGCCGCTTCATGGCATGGATGTCGGCAATCGCCGCGAAATCGAGATACTTGCGCCAGATGAACGGCGCGAGCTCCTTGATGAAGGCGCGTCCGGCCGCGAGGTCGCCGGCAATCGCGCGGGCCTTGATCAGCGCCGCGCGCTCCCAGTTCTGCCCGAAGCTCTCGTAGTAGTTGAGCGCGGCGGGCGTGGCGATCGCCACCTGCGTGGCGCCGGGATCGGGACGCAGCCGCAGATCGGTGCGGAACACGTAGCCGTCGGCAGTGCGCTCCTGCATCAGTTTGACGAGATCGCGCGTCATGCGCACGAAGAACGCGAGCGGCTCGAGGCCTGGCTTCAGCTGCGCCAACTCCGGCTCGAAGAACACGATGAGATCGATATCGCTCGAATAGTTGAGTTCTTTCGCGCCGTGCTTGCCCATGGCGAGCACGATGTAACCCGAGCCTGCTTCCGGTGCGCTCGCGTCGCCCTCGCCAATCCAGTCGCCGCGCGCCTTGGCTTGCGCGAACAGGAAGCGGATCGCCGCCGCACAGGTGCGGTCGGCAGCCTCGGTGATGGCGCCGGTGACCTGCATCACCGGCCACACGCCGCCGAGGTCACACAGCGCCGCGAGCAACGCCATCTCGGACTTGTAGACGCGCAGCACCCGCATCGCGTCGGGCACGCTCCCGCACGTCGTGATGGCCGCATCCAGCTCGGCGCCGAGTGCGGCAACGCGCGCCTCAGGCTCCGTGTCGAACAGGCGCACCAGTCGCTCGGGATCGCGGCGGACAAGGCCCGACAGATACGGCGAGCAGGCGAAGATGCCCGCGAGCAGCGGCCTGACACGGCTGTCATTCACCAGCGCCTCGAGGCGGGCACGGCACGGCAACTCCGCGCTCTCCGCCACGATATCGGCGAGCATCGCCTCGGCGCGCACCGCGTCGTGCGCGTGGGGCGCGTCCGTGAGGCGGTGTTGGAGCGGGGTTTTCAAAGTCACGACCATTACGCCGCGCGAACCTTCACGCGACCCGGCCGAGTGCTGGCGCCGGCTAGCTTGCGTGGCGACTGCACGCGAATCTCGACATCATCACCAAGCGCGACAATGCACCGGATGAGCTTCTCGAGCGAAATCGGCCGGAATTGACCGTTGAGCATCTTCGACACGTCGGGCTGCGCCATGCCCATCCGGTCGGCAGCCTGCGCCTGACTGAGCCCCAGAGACTTGATACGGTTCGATATGCGCAACACGAGCGTGGCCTTGACCTGGTGCGTTTCCGGCTCCGGGAAGCCCAGATCGGCGAACACGTTGCCCGATCCCATTTCGATATCGATCATGTCACCGCTCCTTCGTGTCTTTCGCATTGGCGATCAATTCTTTGTTTGCCATATCCGCAGCCTTCAGCCGCGTCCTTATCAAGTCGAGATCGCGCTTGGGCGTCGCGGCTCCCTTCGTGGACTTCTTCTGAAACACGTGTAGCACGTAGACCATGGATGCGAACTTGACCGTGTACACGGCGCGATACGTGTCGCCATCACTGTCTTCCACGACCTCCAGAACACCGGCGCCACCAAAACCCTTAAGGGGCTTGGCTCGATCGTGCTTCTCTCCAATCTGCCCGCAAGATGAAGCGCGTATCCAAACACATCCTGCACATCGTCCGGACACGCTAGAAGATCCTTCTTGGACGAACCCAGCCAAACGAGCGGCCTAACCATGGTGTTGCTCGGCGCTGATATTGTTTATGGCATTTTTGCTATATATTCAAGATCATAATCTCAGGATCTTCCCATCTCAGAGCTTATCGCTCGCGGCAGGCTCAGCACGACCAATAGCCCCGGACGGTTGTCATCGAGGCGGAGTGAGCCGCCGTGCATGCGCGCGACGGCCGCCACGAGGCTTAGGCCTAGCCCCGTGCCCGGCAGCGTGCGGCTGTCGTCGAGCCGGCCGAACCGCCGCAAGGCGCGCTCGCGATGCTCGGGCGCGATGCCTGGACCGCGGTCACCGACCGACAGCTCCACCGTTGCCTCCAGGGCGCGCACCCTGATGGAGATGTCGCGAGGACCGCCCGCCGCGCCGGCGCCCGAATACTTGATCGCGTTTTCGATCAGGTTGGCGAGCGCCTGGGCGAGCAGATGACGATTGGCGCGCACCGGCGCCGGGCCGCCGGCGTCGACCTCCAGCGAGAACCCCGCATCCTCGGCGGAGGGCTCGTAGAGATCCGCGACCTCGGCCGCGACCTCCCCCGCATCGAGAACCGCGCTCGCGCCGTCGACCGCACCCGCCTCCAGCCGTGCGATCAGCAGCAGCGCGTTGAACGTCTTGATCAGTTCGTCGGCGCCCGCAATCGTTTGCTCCAGTCCCTCACGCCACGCCGGCCCGCCGCGCGTATCGGCGAGCGCGGCCTCCGCCGTGTTGCGCAGGCGATTGAGCGGCGTCTTCAGGTCGTGCGCGATATTGTCGGAAACCTCGCGCAAGCCCGCCATCAGCTGCTCGATGCGCGCCAGCATGGCGTTGAGCTCGCCCGACAGCCGGTCGAGCTCGTCGTCGGTGCCACGCACCGACACCCGGCCTGAAAGGTCGCCCGCCATGATCGCGCCGGCAGTCGCGCTGATCGCATCGATGCGGCCCAGAATGTGCCGCGCGAGCAGGAGACCCGCGCCAAGCCCCAGCACCGACAGCGCGCCAAGTCCCCAGATGAGCCCGCGCCGGAGCGCACTCAGCAGGCCCCGCTGCTCCTCGATGTCGTGCGCCACGACCAGCACCACACCACCGTCGAGTTCGATCAGCACGCCGGCCGCCGAGCGCGAGCCCCCACCGCGCGCCGGATAGGCGAACGTGCCGCCCGCGTCGCCGCTGGCGAGCGATGCCGGCAGCGCGGCGAGGTTGCCCGCACGCTTTTGACCAGAGCGGGGTCCGAGAAAAAACAGCATCGGCCCGTCGCTGCGGCTGCGTTCGGCCACCGCTGAAGTCAATGCATCTGGGCCGCCGGACCTGTGGATCTGGCGCAGCTGCCCCAAGTCCTGCGCGATCACGCGTTCCGTTGCGGTGACGAGATCGCGTCCCGCCGACCAGCCGATCGCCGCGACGATGCCTGCCGCCGCAAGCCCGAGCAGCGCCACCGCCAGCATCACGGCACGGAACACCGCCGAGCGCAGCAGGCGCGCCCAGCCGGTCGACGACGCTGCCGCGCGCCCTGGCGATGGACCGCTCGCTACCGCCTCGACGAGCCGCATCGGCGCCACCGCGCTCTGTCGCGGCTCAGTTGCCATCGCGGATCATGTAGCCGGTGCCGCGCACCGTGTGGATCAGTGGCTCGCCGAAGCCCTTGTCGATCTTTCCGCGCAGCCGCGACACGTGCACGTCGATGACGTTGGTTTGCGGATCGAAGTGGTAATCCCACACGTTCTCGAGCAGCATGGTGCGCGTGACAACTTGGCCCGCATTGCGCATCAGGTACTCGAGCAGCCGGAACTCGCGCGGTTGCAGCGGAACCGTCTCGCCGCCGCGCGTCACCTTGTGGGTCAGCCGGTCGAGCACCAGATCGCCGACGACATAGCGGGTGGCGCCTTCCTCTGGCGCCGCACGACGGGCCAGCGCTTCGACCCGCGCCAGTAGCTCGGTCAGCGCGAACGGCTTCGTCAGGTAGTCGTCGCCGCCAGCCTTCAGGCCTTTCACCCGGTCGTCGACCTCGCCCAGCGCCGAGAGGATCAGCACCGGCGTGCGATGGCCTTCCGTCCGCAGCGTCTGGATCACCGAGAGGCCGTCGCGGCCGGGCAGCATGCGGTCGACGATCAGCACGTCGAAGCCACCCGCGCGCGCGGCCTCCAGGCCCGCATGTCCGTCGCCGGCGATCTCGACGCCATGCCCGCTCTCACGCAATCCCCGCTCGACGAAGTGGGCGATCTCGCGGTCATCCTCGATGACGAGCACGCGCATGCAAGCCTCCATAGTCGAATGGCGTGCCCAGCCTGAGCCGGGCACGCCACCGATGCAACCTCGATCACAAGGCTCGATCAACCGCCCTGGAGCTGCACGGCGACGAAGCGGACGACCTCGCCAGACTTGACGCGCAGCAGCACCGCACGGCGACCGCCGTCCTTGGCGGCCTTCACGCCCGCCTCCACGTCGGCGACCGTCTTCACCGGCTGGCCCTGCACCTCGAGGATGAGGTCACCCTTGGTGAGGCCCTTGGCGGCCGCGTCCGATGTCGCCGTCACATCGTTGATCAGCACGCCTTCACGCGCGCCGCCCTTGGCTGTCGGCGCCGGCGCCGGCGTCAGCGCGAGGCCGAGCCCGGCGACCTGGGTGGCGGCGACCTTCGGTGTCTCGGGCGGCGTACCCTTGGCGGCGACCTCGGCTGCGCCGGGAAACGTGCCGAGCTTGACCGGGATCGCCTCGGCCTTGCCGTAGCGGGAGACGTCGAGGTTGACGGTGACGTTGGGGGCAAGCTCGGCGATCTTGCGCGCCAAGTCGCGGCTATTGTCGATCTTCTGGCCGTTGACCGCGACGACGACATCGCCCGCCCGCAGCGCGCTGGAGGCCGCCGGACCGCCAGCCGTCACCTCGGTGATCAGCGCGCCCTTCGCCTCCTTCAGGCCGAGGCCCGCGGCCTTGTCCTCGTCGATGTTCTCGATCTTCACGCCGAGCCAACCGCGCGTGACGGTGCCGCCGCTGCGCAGCTTGGCGATCACCTCGGACGCGGTGCGGGCGGGCACCGCGAACGCGATGCCGACGTTGCCGCCCGACGGCGAGTAGATGGCGGTGTTGACGCCCACGACCTCACCCTCGAGGTTGAAGGTCGGGCCGCCCGAGTTGCCACGGTTCACCGCCGCGTCGATCTGCAGGAAGTCGTAGGGGCCCGAGCCGATGTCGCGGGCGAGCGCCGACACGATGCCGGCTGTCACCGTGCCGCCCAGGCCGAACGGATTGCCGACGGCGAGGACCCAGTCGCCGACGCGCGCCGCCTTGTCGGCG
>JANOJW010000092.1:0-10713 GCA_031418955.1 Hyphomicrobiales bacterium
GGACCTTGTTATAACCGGCATCTGGCATTGCGCAACTGTAGAAAGCGCAGCGACATAAGTTTGTTTAAAATCGCAGCGATGTTCAAAGATTTGGTTACCGATAATCCATTCCGACCGGAATACCACGGAGCCGCAAGACTATTTGGACAGCGCACCCGCAGATCCCGGCACAGCGTGATCACGCCAAACCAGGGGCCGACCAAAACACGCCACCAGCCGCGATTGGCAGCACACTGATGCGATGACTGCTAAGGCCATGATTTATTTGGGAATACTCTTGCGCTTTTGTGAGTCGCCGAGGCAACATGGCGAAGTTGCATTTCGCTCGACCTCGAACGCTGCGACCTCTGGAGACGAGAATGGCCGATCGGGATTTCCTGCGCCAGCTGCAGGGCTACAGCCTGACCACTGCCGAGATCCTCTACCGCCTGCCTGATCACCCGAGCCTCGTGCAGACTTACATCTGGCAGGACTACGACATGCACCCCCGCTTCCCGAAGCTGCGAGGCTTTCTCGACTTCTGGAGCCACAACCTGGAGGGCGCGCTGTGCACAATCCGGGTGGCGCACGCAGGTCTCATCCATCCCTGCGAGCTGCGCTTCATTGATGCCGACCTGCGGCTTCACTGACACTAGGGCGACTGCTTCAGCGGCGGCTCGCTCATCCCTGACTTGGCAAATCCTCCGGCCAGGCGTTACCTGATCCGAAGCGGCCGAATACTGGGGCCGCCAGGAGGAGAAGCGCGTGCCGTATTCCGGTTATCGTCCCGAGCTGATGGGGTCGGCGACCCTCGAGCCGACCGGAACGTTCGAAGCCGGCGCGACCGAAAATTTCAAGCTTGTCTACACCGCCGGCCGTTTCGGCATCGACGATACCGGCTCGATCAAGATCGGATTTCGCTTCGCCACCGATTTCGGTCCCGTCCAGTTCGACGATCCGACCGCGCCCGGCTATACCACAGCCGAGGCCTCGAACGGCGCCACGCTGGAGCTCAAGTGGGAGTTCAAGCGCAACATCCGGCCCTGGAGCCGATCGCTTTACATCGGCATCATGAAACACTTCCTGGCGCCCGGCGACACGATCACCATTCGTTTCGGCGACCGCCGCTTTGGATCGCCCGGGATTCGCCTGCAGACCTATTGCGAGGAACATTTCGAGTTTCGGGTTCTGGTCGACGCCATCGCCACCTACGATTATGTGGCGCTGCCGAAAAGCCCGGCGATCCGGATCGGACCGGGATCTGGCGTCACGTGGTCGGCGATCCTGCCGACGCTCGCCCGTGCCGGCAGCCCGTTTCGGTTGGGCATCAAAGTCGACGACAAATGGGGAAATCCGACCGACGGGGTTTCGCGGCGGGTGCGGCTTGGTTCCTCGACCCCGGTGTCGGGACTTCCCGAGACCGTGACGCTGGACGCTGGCCGGTTTGGCGTTGTGCTCGAGCAGCTCACCGCAGCGACCGGTGACCTGACGATCGACGTGCTCGACGAGGACGGGGCGATGCTCTGTCGGTCAAATCCACTACGGATTGCGCCGGCGGCCGAACCGCTCGTGCACTACTGGGGCGACACGCACGGCCAGTCCGACGAGACGCTCGGCACCAATTCGGCGCGGCGCTATTTCGAATTCGGCCGCGATCGCGCCTTGCTCGACGTGATGGGCCACCAGGGCAATGATTTCCAGATCACGGCTGCGTTCTGGCGGGAGTTGAACGAGTTGTCGCGCACCTTCGACGTGCCCGGCCGGTTCGTGTGCATCCCGGGCTACGAGTGGAGCGCCAACACCGCCGTCGGCGGCGACCGTAACGTGCACTTCATGCACGAAGGCGAGACCATCCACCGCTCGAGCCACGCCCAGATCTTCGACGAGACGGACCGGTGTGACGAGGCAACCGACGCCCACACCGCGCACGAGCTGTTCGCGAAGCTTTCCGGGCGCGACTGCGTGGTCGCGGCCCACGTCGGCGGCCGGTATGCCGACATCACCTATGCCCACGACGGGCGCCTGGAAACAGCCGTCGAGGTGCACTCGGCGTGGGGCACGTTCGAGTGGATCTTGTGGGACGCCTTCGAGAAGGGCTATCGCGTCGGCGTCTGCGCCAACTCGGATGGCCACAAAGGGCGACCGGGCGCGTGCTATCCAGGCGCGTCGTTCTTCGGCAGCTATGGCGGGCTCACTTGCTTCCTCAGCCCCCGTCTCGATCGCGCGGCGATCTTCGAGGCGATGCGGCGACGCCACCACTACGGCACCACGGGCAACCGAATGCGCATCGATCTGCGCATCCGCCCGCTTGGCTCAGCGATGCGCTTCTTGCGCGATCCGGCGTGCTTTCCCGATGCAAAGTGGGAGGCTGCGCACGAGTTGCTGATGGGCGATATCGCGCGGGTCGCTGGTGAGTGCGTCGAGCTCGAGGTTGATCTCGAAGGCTCAGCCCCGATCGAGCGCGTCGACATCTTCGATGGGCCGGAGCTGATCGAGACCCGACGGCCGTTCACGGCGGCCAATCTCGGCGGACGGGTGCGGCTCGTCTACCAGGGCGCCGAGTATCGGGGTCGCGCGCGGACGACCACGTGGGATGGCGGCCTTGCCATCGACGGCAACGCCATCGTGCGCACCGCCGTGATCAACAACTGGAACCTCGATCGCGGCATCCAGCGCCAGAACGATGCGGGCGTCGCGTGGAAGGCCGTCACCACGGGGAACTTCGGCGGCATCGACATGTGGTTGCGCAATGGTGCGGCCGGACGCCTGTCGTTCGAGACGCCGCACGTGCGCGGCAGCCGGCCGATCGCTGCGCTCGGCCTCGATGAGCATATCTTCTCGGCAGGCGGCCTCGAGCGCGCGATCAAGCTCTATCGGCTGCCCGAGGAGATGACCGAGCGGCGCCTGCGCTTCACGTGCCGGGTGCCGCTGCGCGAAGACGGCGACACGCGTCTGTTCATCCGCGTGACGCAAGAGGACGGGCACCGGGCGTGGACGAGCCCCATCTATCTGTTTCGCCAGTGAGCCAATCGTGAGGAGGTCAATCGTCAATAGTGAATAGTCAATAGTAAGCAGGGGACGAGACGTCATCCCTCACTATTGACCATTCACTATTGACGATTGACCCCTTTTGCGGAGCCAAGATGCCTCTCGCCAGTCAACACCAACGCGCCATCCAACGCTTCGAGGTCAGTCTCAAGGCCTTCATCGTGCATGAGGGCCACGCGCTGTTCGTTCGGGAGTCCGACACGGGCTGGTGGGAGTTGCCGGGCGGGCGCATCGACGTCGGCGAGGAGTGGGAGCCGCAGTCGGCCATCCTCGCGCGCGAGATTGCGGAGGAGCTTGGTCGTAACCTCGAGCTCAGCGTCGGCCGCGAGGCGGTGACATGGATGCGGCGACGGCCGACCGACGGGCAGTTCCTGTTCATCGTTGCGCGCCCAGCGATCATCGAGGCCGGCGAGCCGGTGCTATCCGCCGAGCACAGGGAGATGGCCTGGCTCGGGCCTGAGGCGGCGAGCGGCCTGACGTTTCCACCCCAGTCCGGTTATCCAGCGGCGGTTGCCGAGCTCTTTCGGCTCACCGGTCCGGCCGCGTGCGTCGGGCCCTTCCCCGGCTCTGAGCCAGAGCCTCGACCGGTCAGGCCTTGACGACGCCCAGCGCCATGCGCACGCGACGGGCAATCGTCGCACCGTCCTTCTCGGGCAGCCGCCACGGGTCGTCGCTGATCGCGATCTTGGCGACCGCGAAGGTCGGGCCCGGCTTATCGAACAGATGCACAGCGAGATCGCCGACCATTCCCGCCTCCGTGACATGCATCGTATCGGCAATGCCGAAGCCCCGCGCGATGGCGCACAGGTCCGCGCGCGTGCCTGAAAGTCCGCGCTGGCGACCGGTCTCGGCGAACGCCTCGTTGTCGAGCACCAGGATGGCGAGGTTGTTGGGCGCCTGGTCGGCGACGACACCGAGCGAGCCGATGCCCATCATCATCTCGCCGTCGCCGGTGATCGCCAGAATGCGGCGGCCGGGTTGTGCGAGTGCGAGGCCGAGCGCGGTCGGGACGGCGAGACCCATGCCGCCCCAGCTATAGACGTTCTCCGGCGCGTCGCCCGCCGCGCAGATGTCCCAGCATGGGCTACCCAGGCCCGGCACCACGAAGGCGCCGTTGCGGCGGCGCAAGAGTTCGGCCACGAACGGGCGGCGGTCGATCTTGTTGGAGGCCGGCGTGGCCTTCGCGGGGGCTTTGCTCATCTCGATATCTCGCTGATTGCGCCTGAGAGCCAGGCTCTAAGATGCCCACGTCGCATCCGGCGCGCTACTTCTGGCCGAAGCCCTTGGCGCCCATCACGCGCTGGCTGACCAGCACGGCTGCCGACATCTGCCCGTGGAACGCCATGTCGGCTGCGGCAGCGAACGTCTCTCCGACCTCGTCGGGCCGATCGACGGGGAAACAGCGGACGCCGACCGCCTCCAGGCACGGCTTCACCGCGCCGCCCATGGTGTTCTGCCACGGATTGAACTCGCCCCATTGGCCGCGCATGGTGACGAGCATCAGGCACGGCGCCCGGTAGTTGACCGGATGTCCGAGCGCATTGACGCAATTGCCGACGCCCGACGACTGCATGGCGATCATCGACTTCTGGCCGCCGAGCCACAGACCGGTGACAAGGCCCATGCCCTCCTCCTCGGTCGACATCGTGACGAGGCGCATGTCGCGGTCCGCCTCGATCAGCTTCAGGAGCTTGGTCAGGCCGCCGTCGGGAACCGTGCAGACCGTGCTGATCTCGCGCACCTTCATGGCGGCGAACACATCGTCCGACCAGTGGGCCGGCGCCTTGCTGCTCATCTGGGGAGGTCCTCGTAGGCTGGCGTCAACCGCAATCGCGCGAGCGATGGAGTGCGACCCAGCACCCCGCGACGGGGTTGTTCATCTAGGTCTCCAGGCCGTGCCGGGCGTGCTGGGTCGCGCGCATCGCAAAGCTCTGCTTTGCAATTCCGCTTGACGCCAGCCTACGGCCGCCTGCTCGCCGTGCCGCACGTTCTGACGTGTCAGGCACGAGCGGTCAAGGCGGCGATTTGCATGGAGCCGGGGGCGGAGGGCATACGTTTCGATTGACGCGGAAACCGCGCTCCCTATCAATCGCGCCAACGCATCCAGGGGAACGGACCACATGAAAATCGCGATCATCGGCGTTGGCGCCATGGGCTCCATCTATGCGGGCCTGCTCGCCGACAAGGGGAAGCACGAGGTGTGGGCCATCGACACCTGGAAGGATCACGTCGAGGCGATCAAGGCGAAAGGCCTGCGCGTCGAAGGCGCGTCGGGCGACCGGGTGGCCAAGCTCAACGCCACCACCAATGCGGCCGACGTCAAGGACGCCGACCTCGTCATCATCGCGACCAAGGACGACGGCGTGACGGCCGCGGCGAAGTCGGCGCTCGCCATCGCCAAGAAGGACGCGCCGATCCTGACCATCCAGAATGGCCTGGGCTCAGCCGACAAGGTCGCCGCGATCGTCGGCTCCAAGCGCATCATGATGGGCGTCGTCGGCGGCTTCGGCGCGTCGATGAAGGGTCCCGGCCACGCGCATCACAACGGCATGGAGTTCCTGCGGCTCGGCGAGATGGACGGCGGCATGACGCCCCGCCTCGAGACGGTGAAGGCTGCGTGGGAGCAGGGCGGCTTCAACGTGCTCACCTTCGACGACATCCACAAGATGGTCTGGGAAAAGCTGATCTGCAATTGCACCTACTCGGGACCTTGCGCGCTGACGGGACTGACGGTCGGCGGCGTGCAGGCGAGCCCGCATGCCTGGAGTATCGCTGCGGCGTGCGCGACGGAGGCCTACCTCGTGGCGATCACGCGCGGCATCAAGCTCGATTTCGACGATCCGGTGCGCTACGTGCGCGACTTCGGCCGGAAGATCCCCGGCGCCCGCCCCTCGATGCTGCTCGACCACATGGCGAGCCGCCCCGCCGAGGTCGACAACATCAACGGCGCGATCCCCCGCGAGGGCGCCAAGGTCGGCATCGCCGCGCCGGTCAACAGCGTGGTCGTGGCGCTGCTGAAGGCCAAGGAAGCCGGCTTTGCCGGGCGCCTGCCGTAGGGCGCAATAGCGTGCACGCCGACCTTTCCACTGCCTCAATGCTCACCGCGCGTATTGCGCCGTCTTGCCGCGGAGACGATCGCGGCGCAACACGCGCGTCGACGCCCTGCACCAGCCGTCATGGCGCCGGCGATTAGGGCCACTTCCTGCCACCACGACCAGCCTATCGGTTGTCATCATCGGGCTTGTCCCGATGACCCATGGCGCAGCAATCTCACTGACTATCCAGAAACTCGAGCCAGAAAACTCAATCGAATCAATGCCTGATCGTTTCATCCATCCGGGTGCGCGAACGCGAATGGAAACTCAGTTGATCACCGAGGTTCAGCGATTTCTTTCGGATCCACGCATTCCCGGTTTGCGGCGTTCGCCCATCATTCGTCATGCGCCAGCTGAGAAATGGGTCATCGGGACAAGCCCGATGATGACAACCGCGACATGGCGCAATGGCAGCAACGGGTCACTTGCAAATCGGCTCGCGCTTCGCATTTGCGGCGCCTGTGTTGCCGGCGCACTTGATCGGCACGCGGGCGTAGCACAGAGTGTTCACTGGCAGGTGGCGTGATCGCCGCGCTGAGGGTAAGCGTCGAGGCCGGGGCGAATGAGCGAGCAGCACAAGAACTTCCCGGAGTTCTACGTCACGGCGCCGCAGGCCTGCCCGTATCTGCCCGGCCGGCATGAGCGCAAGCTGTTCACCCACCTCACGCACGACAAGCCGCGCGCGCTGATCGACCAGCTGCTGAAAGGCGGCTTCCGGCGCAGCCAGAACATCGCCTACATGCCCTATTGCGACGGCTGTCAGGCCTGCGTCTCGGTGCGCGTGATCGTCGACGAGTTCGAGCCGGGCCGCAGCTTCCGGCGCATCGAGCAGCGCAACGAGGACATCCTGGCGCGCCGGATCGCGGCGGTGCCGACGTCGGAGCAATACAGCCTGTTTCGCGGCTACATCGACACCCGCCACGGTGCCGGCGGCATGGCCGACATGACGGTGCTCGACTACGCCATGATGGTCGAGGATTCGATCATCGACACGTTCGTCACCGAGTATCGCCCACGCGCACCGGCTGGCAACAAGCAGGCTGGCAGCAAGCCGCAAGGGCCCTTGCTCGGCGTCACCCTGTGCGACCGGCTCTCGGACGGCATCTCGATGGTCTACAGCTTCTATGAGCCCGAGGTGGACCCGCGCCGCAGCCTTGGCACCCATATGATTCTCGACCACATCGCCTACGCGAAAAAGCTCGGCCTGCCCTATCTCTATCTCGGTTACTGGATCGAGGGCTCGCCCAAGATGAACTACAAGGCGCGCTTTGGGCCACAGGAGAAGCTCGGCCCCGACGGATGGGTGCGCCGGGACG
This sequence comes from Hyphomicrobiales bacterium, assembly GCA_031418955.1. Lineage (GTDB taxonomy): Bacteria > Pseudomonadota > Alphaproteobacteria > Rhizobiales > Hyphomicrobiaceae. Next base: position 7,439 of record JANOJW010000092.1, read on the forward strand.
TCGCGGCGACGAGCGAGGATTGACGGCTGCTACGCTGCCGATTTGCTGCCGGGACGGCGACGCTGTAGAAGCGCGGCTGTCGGCCCGACACGAAGGCGCGGGCCGCGTCTCCAGCGAGGACACCGATGCGCGCAGCCGTCATCGTTTTTCCCGGCTCCAACTGCGACCGCGACGTCAAGGTCGCGCTCGAGGCGATAACGGGCCGCCCCGTCGCCATGGTCTGGCACGGGGATGCAAGCGTACCCGCCTGCGACATCATCGTGCTGCCGGGCGGTTTCTCCTATGGCGATTATCTGCGCTGCGGGGCGATGGCCGCTCACTCGAGCGTTATGCGCGACGTCATCGCCCGGGCGAAGGCCGGCACGCCCATCCTCGGCATCTGCAACGGCTTCCAGGTGCTCTGCGAGACCGGTCTGCTGCCGGGTGTGCTGCAACGCAATGCGTCGCTGAAATTCGTGTGCCGCGACTCGCATCTGAAAGTCGAGCAGACGGACACTGTGTTCACCGCGCGCTACCGGAAGGGCGAGATCGTCAACATCCCCGTGGCGCACGGCGACGGCAACTATTTCGCCGACACCGACACGCTCGACCGGCTCGAGGGCGAGGGCCGCGTGGTGTTCCGTTACGTCGATCCGAACACCAGCGAAGCGACGGCTGCCGCCAACCCCAACGGCGCGCAACGCAACATCGCGGGGCTCTGCGATGCGACGCGCCGCATCGTCGGCATGATGCCGCATCCCGAGCGCCACTTCGATCGGATCCTCGGCTCCGACGACGGCCGCCGCGTATTCGAGAGCGCCATCGCCAAGGCTGCCGCATAAGGCTGGCCGACGAGCGACACCGACGATCGCCGGCCTCGCCGTGCGATCCCGAGGCATTAACCTTACCGCCTAACCCTGTTCGACGGCATTTGACAGCGTCACGCTGGTTTGTGCGATAAACGCTAGGCTGCGCAAGGTGGGCGAGCCGCCGCCTCCGTCGACTGCGGAGCCTCACACCTCGATCGTCGCCTCGACGCCGGTCACGCAAACCCCGCCGCCTCCCATCCTGATCCGACGCCACGCTGAGCATCTCGCGGCCGCACCTTCCGGTGCACCGGCCTGGGCGGTCACGCAGGGGGTCGCAGGGTCGCGCGCTCACTTCAGCCACGGACCTGTCGGCTACCGACCATGGCGCGCCGCCGCCCACCGGACTATCCTCGCATGCGGGTGACGGGGTCGCCAGCGGCAACACGGAGAACGGCACGATGACACTCGGCAAACTCGGCATCTGGGCCGGCCTCGACGGCCTCTCGGCCAAGGACGCCATCGCCTTCGCGCAACGCACCGAGCAGCGCGGCTTCGGTACACTGTGGCTGCCCGAGAGCCGCGGCCGCAACGTGCTGGTTGGGGCGACCATGCTGCTGGCGCACACGACGAAGCTCACCATCGCCACCGGCATCGCCAACATCTACGCGCGAGATGCCATGGCGGCGGCCAACGGCCAGCGCGCGCTCGCCGAGATGTCGGGCAATCGTTTCCTGCTGGGCCTGGGCGTCTCGCACAAGCCGATGGTCTCAGGGATGCGCGGCCACGACTACGGCCGCCCCGTCGCCACCATGCGCGCCTATCTCGACGCGATGGTCGCCGCGCCCTACCAGGCGCCACAGCCGTCAGCGACGCCGAAAACCGTGCTCGCCGCACTCGGGCCGAAGATGCTGGAGCTTGCGGCAGAGAAGGCCGACGGCGCACATCCCTACTGCGTCACCGTCGAGCACACGGCACAAGCGCGGAAAATTCTCGGGCCCGGCAAGCTGCTCTGCCCCGAGTTGATGGTGCTGCTCGAGACCGATCCCGCCAAGGCGCGCGCATCCGCCCGCATCGCACTCGCGCCCTACATCGCCATGGAGAACTACGCCAACAACTGGCGCCGCCTGGGCTTTGCGGAGGCCGAACTCGCCGGCGGCGGCTCCGACCGCCTGATCGACGCCGTCATCGCCTGGGGTGACGACGCCGCCATCCGCCGCCGCATCCAGCAGTACCAGGACGCCGGCGCCGACCACGTCTGCATCCAGTCGCTCCACCCGACCGGCTCGCGCACCGTCATCGACGAGCGCATCTTCGACCTGCTCGCACCGGCGACGGTGTGAGCTTTGCCGTCGACCGCTGAATTGTGTTAGCGTCTCCGCCATGAACGCCACTCCGTATACCTTCACGATCGTTCTTGAGCCCGCCGAAGAGGGCGGTTTCATCGTCACGGTGCCCGCGCTTCCCGAAGTCGGTACGCAGGGCGACAGCTACGACGAGGCCATGGCCAATGCGCGCGAAGCCATCGAGTTGGTGATCGAGGATCGGCTCGCACGAGGTGAGGCAATTCCCGCCGATGTTCAGCCTCAGCTCGAGCGGATAACAATTGCGGCATGAGCGATCGGCTACCGGCCTTGAAAGCTGGCGAGGTGATCCGCGCCTTGCGGAAGGCAGGCTTCGATGTGACGAGGATAAATGGCAGCCATCACATTTTGCGGCACCGTAATGACGCGAGCCCAGGAACTGTCGTGCCCGTGCATGCTGGCAGAGACATCAAGCGGGGTTTGTTGCGTAAGATCATCAGCGATGTCGGCTTGACGGTCGATGAGTTCAAGGCATTGCTGTAAATCGTCACACTTCCAACGGGCGTTCACCTTGAACCTCCCGCGCGCCTTCGCCATAGTCCCGTGCATGGCGAAGAAACCCGACACGGATTCGACCCCCAAGCCCCGGCCGTCGCGCGGCAAGAGCGGCAAGCCGGTGGGCCCGCGCGGCGAGACCGCGGCCGGCACGCCGGGCTTCGCGGAAGCCTCGCAAACAACGTTCACCGCGACCGGGCCGCTGCTCGAGCAGCCCTCGGTCGTGGAGAAGCTCGTGGCACTCGGCGGGGTCGTGCCGGCGAGCCAGACGGCAGAGCCCGACAAGCCACAACAGCCGCAGAAATCGACGCTGCCCGCACTGCGTCAGGTCAAGCCGCGGCCCGAGGACTTCTCGCCATCCGCCGGCCTCAACGCGCTGCTGGCCAAGCCCGACGAACGCTCCGACCGGGCCCGGGAACTGCTCGCGCGTCAACCGATGATGGCGAGCCACCCACTGGTCGCCGGCACCGTGCAATCCTACACGCCGCATCGCCCACCGCGGCCCGAGAAGTCCGAAGGCGGCATCCCGTTGCAACTCGTCTCCGAGTACGAGCCGAAGGGCGACCAGCCGACCGCGATCAAGGAACGACAAGGGTTCTTCTACTCCGCACAGCGCTAAGGTCGGCAAGAT
>JANOJW010000093.1:0-1567 GCA_031418955.1 Hyphomicrobiales bacterium
TGCCATCGCCATGGCCGCGCTGCCGGCCTGGTGCCACAACTCGGCAGCCGCCATGGGCTCTTCGCCTCGCTCGAAGTGCAGCGCGAGCTCGGCCGGCTTTTGCATCGCAATGTCCGGAAAGCGGGTGCAAATGGCCGCACCGACCTGACGATGGAGCAAAACGCGCTCGGCTTCGGGAATCGACGCGTAGGCCGCGTCACGGAGCACACCGTGGCGAAAGCGGCTGGCATCGGTGTCGTTCGCGCTCGCAACGATGACGTTGGCGCGAGCCAGTTCGTTCAGCGCGGCGTTCATCTCGCCGGAGCTTCGTCGCACGATGGCTTCGACGAGATCCACGCGGAACTCCTGGCCAAGAGCAGCCGCCGTCTGCGCAATGTTCAAAGCAGCCGGGCTGAGTGAAGCAAGGCGGGCTTGCATCAGGTCCCCGGACGTTCGCGGTGTGTTCAGTGGCACAAGGCTGGAATCCGCCGAATCACCGCGGCCGCTCCTCAGCAGGCTTGCGACTTCCTCCGCGAACAGCGGAATGCCACGGCAAGCGTGGATGAACTGCTCGATCGTCGCGGCATCGAGATCCGTTCGTCCCCCCGCCGCTTCACGAATCACGCGCTCCACGTCGGCGGCCGGCAACCCCGCGAGTTCGATACGCGCCAGCTCGTCGTCGCGCCACGGACTCTCGAACTCCGTCCGCGCCGTCAGAAGCAACAGAACGGCCGAGCCGGCCTCTGCGTAGCGACCAAGAAGCAGCGTGACGAACTCCAGCGTCATGCTGTCGGCCCAGTGCAGGTCTTCGAGCACAATGAGGAGGGGTTCCTCGCGTGCAGCTCGCAGCAACAGGTTCGCGACAACCTGCAGGGTCAGTTCCTTGTAGCGATCGGGCGTGACAACGGGCAGCGCGTAGCCCGCCGGGATGGGCTCACCGAGCAAGGTCGCCAGGATTGGCACGCTCTCGGCGGCATCGAGCTCGAATCGCGCCGCGAGACTTGTGGCCGAGCCACCCAGGGCCGCGACAAGGCATGCGACGAGATGAAAGGGGCGACTCTGCGTTTCAGGCGTTGCGCGCGCCTCGATCCAGTCGCCGCCGACAATCGATTCGCGAAGCTCTTGAAGGAGGCGCGACTTGCCGATGCCGGCTTCTCCGCGAAGCAGCACCGCGCACGATCGTCCAGCTGCCGCCGCCGTTGAAGCGTCACGGAGCTGCCGAAGCTCGGTCGGTCGTCCGGCAAAACTGGCCTGGAACGCCGGAGCGGTGCGGTTCTCGCCGCCGTTTTGACGCCGACGCAGTCGAAACGTCTCGGTCGCACGCCCATCGCGTGCGACCCGCGCGATCGACCAATGGTCCGTCAGCGGTTCGATCACTGCGGAACTCACCATGACCCGCCCGAAGCGCGCGAACCGATCGAGACGCTGCGCGGTCGTCGCCAACTCGCCGACGAACATCGTGTCGCTGCCAGGCAGGCCGGCCTTCGCGTTGGCATCGAGTGCGCCAGCGTGAATTCCCGCGCACCACCGAAGCCCGCCGGCCGCATCGCGCTCGACCCAGCCGACAGCAGCGGAGGCTGCCCGCGCG
>JANOJW010000094.1:0-4615 GCA_031418955.1 Hyphomicrobiales bacterium
CCTGAGCCATGACCGAATCCATCACCACCCGCACCTTCACCATCAACATCGAGTGCAACAACGCCGCCTTCGATGATGACATGGCCCGGCCGGAAATCAGCCGCATCCTCTACGAACTGGCAGACGATCTTGAGAACGGCGGCGGTCCCATCGCCGGACTTACGCGGAGACTCGGTACTTTTGGTGATCGAGGTCGCCGACACGAGCTTCGACTTCGACACGAGCACGAAAGCCGCCCGCTACGCCATGCACGGCGTGCGTGAGTACTGGGTCGTGAACGCGCGCACCCTGGAGAAGCGCGTGCATCGGGAACCCGGCCCGCAAGGCTTTGCCGATACCGGTCGCCGCCGCCACGCCACTCGTGTCGTTGTTGGTGCCGTCCCTCACCATCCGCCTCGCCGACCTGCAGCTCGATTGAGGTTGCCGACTGTCGAGGCTACTTGCGAGATCGCACTTCGAAGCTACCATGTGGCATGGAGTTCGAATGGCACGACGCAAAAAATGCCGAGAACGTGCGCCAACACGGGTTCGATTTCACCTGGGCCATTGGTGTGTTCGACGATCCCTATGTTTTCGAGTATGATGACGACTACTCGGATGAAGATCGCGTGAACGCGATCGGGATGGTCGACGGCCGTCTCATTCACGTGACCTACACGATGCGCGACGAAGTCTGCCGCATCATTTCGGCAAGAGGAGCCGAGCGCCATGAGCAACGACGCTATCACGAGGGTTAAGCGAGATCCGGCCAATCCGCCGAAGGCCGACTGGTCGCGCTTCGATGCGATGACCGAGGACGAGCGTCACGCCGCAGCCCTCGCCGATCCAGACGCCCAGCCCGCGACGGAGGCGCAACTCGCGAAGGGCCGGCGCCGCCCGGACGTCCGCGCCATCCGCGAGACGCTGGGGCTGACAGTGGAGGACTTCGCCGCCCGTTTCGGCTTGTCGCCGTCCCTCGTTCGCGAGTGGGAGGATGGCCGCCGCTGGCCGGATCGTCCCGCGCAGATGCTGCTCCGCGTCATCGAGCGCGAGCCAGACGCCGTGGCGCGCGTGGCGGCGGAGTAGGCAAATCGTTATGAGCGATGAGTGGATCGACTCTAAAGAGTGCCCTCGCTGCTCTGTAAAGCCGAAAAAGGAACTGAACATCATCGTCGAGAAGTGTGAGGATTGCGGAGCCGTGTTTTGCCACGAGTGCCGCGCTACCCACATCAACCGATTTGGTAGTACTCGATCGAGCTGCTTGAATTGCGGGAGTTCGACGATTGACCTTATCGGAACTGTCAATGCCAAACCTGAATAGGTGCCGTTGCGAGTTGACTATGTAGTCTCCGCGAACCTCGCCGCGTGCGTTCTCCCTACCGGAAGAGCGTTGACGATTGGGTCGGTGGATCCTGCGTGAAAAGCGAATCTGAGCATTGGACGGACACCCGACCTTTCGGCCGAGTGCCATCTCGCTCGCCGATCAAAACAGCCCGTCGATCTGGCCCTTTTCGTTGAAGCGGATGAACTCCGCGCTTGGAGCCTTGGGCAGGCCCGGCATGGTCATGATCTCACCGCAGATCGCGACGATGAAGCCCGCACCCGCCGACAGTCGCACCTCGCGCACGGGAATCGTGAACCCGGTCGGCGCGCCGCGCGCATTCGGGTCCGTCGTGAACGAGTACTGCGTCTTGGCGATGCACACGGGCAATTTGCCGTAGCCCATCTCCTCCCAGGTCTTCAGCTGGTCGCGGATCGCCTTCTCCGCGACGAAGCCGTCGGCCCGAAAGATCTTCTTCGCGATGGTCTCGATCTTGGCAAGCAGCGGCATCTCGTCGGGATAGATCGGCGCGAACTTCGCCGTGCCGCCATCGGCGATCTCGGCGACGCGCTTGGCCATCGCAGCGATCCCCTTGCCGCCCTCGGCCCAGTGCTTGTTGAGAAAGCACTCGGTGCCCAGCCCCTTCACGTAGTCCATCACGGCGGCCACTTCCGCGTCGGTATCCGTGATGAAGTGGTTGATGCCCACGACAGCCGGCACGCCGAACGACTTCACGTTCTCGATGTGGCGGCCAAGGTTGCCGAGGCCCTTCTTCACCGCCTCGACGTTCTCGCGCCCCAAGTCCTCGCGCTTGACGCCGCCGTTCATCTTCATGGCGCGCACGGTCGCGACGATCACCGCTGCGTCGGGCTTGAGCCCGGCCTTGCGGCACTTGATGTCGAAGAACTTCTCGGCACCGAGGTCCGCACCGAAACCCGCTTCCGTCACCACATAGTCGGCGAGCTTCAACGCCGCTTTCGTCGCGACCACCGAGTTGCACCCGTGCGCGATGTTGGCGAACGGTCCGCCGTGGATCAGCGCGGGCGAGTTCTCTAGCGTCTGCACGAGATTGGGTTGCATCGCTTGCGCCAGCAGCACCGTCATCGCGCCGTCGGCCTTGATGTCGCGCGCATAGACCGGCGTGCGGTCGCGGCGATAAGCGATGATGATGTCGCCCAACCGCGTCTCGAGATCCTTGATGTCGTTGGCCAGGCACAAGATCGCCATCACTTCCGACGCCACTGTGATGTCGAACCCGGACTCGCGCGGGAAACCGTTGGCGACGCCGCCGAGCGAGATCACGTTCTCGCGCAGCGCCCGATCGTTCATGTCCATGACTCGGCGCCAGACGACGCGGCGGGTGTCGATGTTGAGCGCATTGCCCCAGTAGATGTGGTTGTCGATCATCGCGGCGAGCAGGTTGTGGGCCGAGGTGATGGCGTGGAAATCGCCGGTGAAATGCAGGTTGATATCCTCCATCGGCACCACCTGGGCGTAACCGCCGCCGGCAGCTCCGCCCTTGACGCCGAAGCAAGGACCCAGCGACGGCTCGCGCAGGCAGATCGCCGCCTTCTTGCCGATGTGGTTCAAGCCATCACCCAGGCCCACCGTGGTCGTCGTCTTGCCTTCACCCGCCGGCGTCGGGTTGATCGCGGTGACCAGGATCAGGCGGCCGTCCCGGCGGCCCTCGAGCGACTTGATGAACTCGGCCGAGATCTTCGCCTTGTCGTGGCCGAAGGGCAGCAGGTGCTCGCCCGGGATGCCGAGCTTGGCGCCGATCTCCTGGATCGGCCTTTTCTTCGCCTCGCGTGCAATCTCGATATCGGAACGGACCACGGGCTTTCCTCCTGCTGGCTTCTTCGCGGGCTCCGCAGCCTTCGGGGCCGGCGCATCGAACGCGGCGCCGACGAGCACGTCGGCAGTTTTGGCCCAGTCGGCGGCGGCGATCTTCTTGCCGTCGGAACTGCGCACGCGTTTCACCAGGAGGCGTCCGTCGCCGGTCGCCACCGTCACGCCTTCGGCAGTGATCGAGACCACCTCGCCAGCGATGCCTGCACCCGGCACCCGCGCGCTGTCGAAGATGTCGACCTTCTGGCCCTTGATCGTCGTCCAGGCGCCGGGCGCGGGATTGGCGGCACGGATGGTGTTGTAGATCTGAGCGGTGGGCTTCGACCAGTCGATCTCGGCGACCTCCTTCTTGAACCAGCTCTCGTAGGAGCCGAGCTTCGGGTTCGCCTTCAAGCCCTGATCAATCTTCGGCGCTTTGCCCGCTTTCACCAGATCGAGGCTCTCGATCATGGCGTCGACACCGGCGGGAAACAGCTTCTTGAAGTACACGTCGCCAAGCGTTTCGTCGGGACCGACGTCGACCGTCTTCTGCATCAGGATCGGGCCTTCATCGAGCCCCTCGTCCGGCCAAAAGATGGTGAGGCCGGTCTTGGTCTTGCCCATCGCGATCGGCCAGTTGATCGACGACGGCCCGCGGTGATCGGGCAGCAGCGAGGGATGATACTGGAACGTACCGAGCTTCGGCGCGTCGAGCACCGGCTGCGGCACGAACAGCAGCACGTAGGCCATCATGCACACGTCGGCCTTGAAGCTCTGCATCATCTCCAGCGCCTCGGGCGTCTTCCAGCTCTTGGGCTGGTGGACGGGCAGGCCCTTCGACTTGGCCAGAACCTTCAGCGGATCCTCGGGCCGCCCAGCCTTGTCGGGCGCGCAGCAAACGGCGACGACGTTCTCCCCCCGCTCGAGCAGCTTCTTCAGAACCGCCTCGCCAAAGGCGTCCTGTCCGTGAACAACGATCCGCATGTTTTTGTTTCCTTACCCGTGTGCCGGACGCCGGCACTATCGTAATCCTCGATTGTCCGCGATCAGAACTTGATACGCCGGTAGATCTGATCGAGCGTCAACGTCTGGGAGATGCTCTCGAATGTGACGGATTCACCTGGTCCATATGTCTCGAGCCCCCAGCCCGTGCGCCGACGATAGAGCTCGACTCGCGGCACGTCCTGCTCGATCAATGCATATTCGGAGAGCATGGGCAGACTCGTGTAGGCCTCGAATTTTTCGAACCGATCCGTCCGCTCTGTGGTGGGTGACAAAACTTCGATGACCATGACTGCGTCACGACGCACATGCGTGTCATCATTGTCCGTCGCGCACGAGACGAAGACGTCAGGGTAGTAGAAGCGGATATCCGCGCCCTGATCGACGCGCAGCTTCATGTCGCCGCCGAACACGCGACACGGCTCGCCGACCGCTGCATTCAGTGTCCCGGCGACGTTCAGCTTCACGACACCATGCCGCTCGCTG
>JANOJW010000095.1:0-3159 GCA_031418955.1 Hyphomicrobiales bacterium
CGCGAGCGTCGCCTGTGTCTGTGCCATGGGTGCCATCTCCGATTCGGATGGCCTCCCAGGAATCACATCGAATCAGGGCTTGGGAATCCCACAAGATGGAAAGCGATCAGTTTTCAAGCGATCACCCTGGCGCAGACCCGACAGGCCCTTGCCGAATCAGGTCGGGTCTCGGCCGAAGTGCAGTCGGCCTTCTACCCGACCTACAGCTTCTTGCCTTCGAGTTACCGCGAATGCAGCCATTTCCCGTCGCGATGACCGGTTAGAGGTCGCGCCAGGGTGGGACGGCGCCGGCATGTCATTGCCGATCAGGTTCGGAGGTCACAGGCCTATGCGTATCGTGCGTTCTGCCGGCGCCGTGATGATCGCCGCGCTGTGTGTCTCGACCCTTGCCCCCGCCGACGCGGAGGCTGGCGCGCGCGGCCAAAAACGCGACACCGTCACCGAGATCATCGTCCACGCGACCGGCGGGCCGTCCTGCCGCAACGGCCAGGTCGTGTTCTCGCCCGCCGGCGATGTCGCCACGATGAAACGCTTCTTCGAGCGCAGCGGCGGCGTGTCGATCCACTACATCGTCGGCCGTGACGGCGAGGTGGCGCGCAGTGTGCCCGAGACCGAGGTTGCCGTTCACACCCGGGGCAACAACGAGCGCAGCATCGGCATCGAGCTGATCAACTCGGGCGACGGCCGCGAGGAGTACTCTCCAGCGCAGATCGCCGCGCTCGCGAAGCTGATCCGCGGCGTCCAGCAGCGCTGGCGCATTCCCATCACTGCCATCAAGGGGCACGACGACGTCGACCAATCGACGTTCACGTGTGCGGGCCGCCAAGTCCGCCGCAAGCAGGATCCAGGCCCGCGTTTTCCGTGGGAGAGCTTCCGTAAGGAGCTGGGCGTCGCCGAGAATGCCGGCCGCCGCTAAAGTCTCAGGCCTCGCCCTCGGTCGTGAACATGGCGGCCGACAGCCCCTCGCGGGCACTCTTGCCGGCCCACACCACGAACTGGAAGGCCTGATAGTAGCGCTCCGTCGCCTCGAGTGCTGCCCGCAGCATGGCCTCGCATTGCGCCGTCGTCGCCACCGTGCCGTGCAGCATCAGGCCATGGCGGAACATGATCAGGCCTTCCTTCGTCCACACGTCGAAGTGGCCGACCCAGAGCTGCTCGTTGATCTGCGCGATCAGCCGGTAGACCTCGACGAGGCGGTTTTCCGGGATCTTGAAATCGAACGCACACGCGATGTGCAACGTTTCGAGATCGCCCCGCCAATTGAGGGACACGCGGTAGTCGGTCCAGCGGCCGGCGACATTCAGCGTCAGCTCGTCGTCATGCGTGCGCTCGCAGGCCCAGTCGTGCGCGCCGGCCACTTCTTCGACGAGGTCGACCGGGTTGCCGAGCTGTCCGTAGCCGGTATCTGCCGTTGCCATCAGAACTCCTGTTCCTTGCGCCTTCGGTTGCGCATTCTTGCTGGGCCTTCAGCTGCCCACCCGCAGCCGGCCCGCCAACCGGCGCGACTTGCTTGCGCCTTCGGTTGCGCTTCTTGCTGGCCCTTCGGCTGCCCACCCGCAGCCGGGCCGCCAACCGGCGCGCGTCCCACGGCACGTTACTTTGGGGCCGCGGTTCGTTGTCAGACCTTAAGGCAGAGGGGGGCACGAGTCGCAATCGGGAGCGGCCGTTGTCCACGGCCTATGTCCAGTTGGCCGCAAAGAGGGCTCAGCGATCCCCGATTCCGGGGAAATCCTGTGCATGACGGTGTGGAGAAGCGCGGACAGGCGGGAAAAGTCAGACGCCCACCTTGAGTGCGGCGATCTCGGCCGCCAGCGCATCGAGTCGCTCCCGCAGCGCGTCGTTCTCCTCCCGCGCTCGCTGGGCCATGGCTCGCACGGCCTCGAACTCCTCGCGCGAGACGACGTCCATGTCGCGCAGCATCCGCTCGCCCTGGGCGCGGACCAGGGTCTCGACCTCGCGGCGAACGCCCTGCGCTGCGCCGGCAGCGTCCGTCATCAGCTTGGCGATTTCGTCGAGCACGCGGTTGTTGGTCTGGGTCATGGCGATATCCTTCCCGGCCTGCATCTAAGCCCGATCACTGCACCCGGCAAGATCTGTGGCCCAGATCTGTGGCCCAGATCTGTAGCCCGGGAATGGCGCGCTTGACACCCAGCGGCGGTTCGCCGAAGCGTCCCGTTCATGAGCTTTCTGATCCTCCCCTACCCCAACATCGACCCCGTGGCGCTGTCGCTGGGCCCCTTCGACATCAAGTGGTATGGCCTTGCCTATGTCGCGGGCCTGCTGCTCGGCTGGCAGTACCTGAAGCGGCTGCTGTCGGACCCCCGGCTATGGCCGGCTGGACGCGCGCCGCTCGCGCCAACCGAGGCCGACGATCTTTTCATCTGGGTGGCGCTCGGCGTCGTGATCGGCGGCCGCGTCGGCCACATCCTGCTGTTCGAGCCGGCGCCCTTTCTGGCCAACCCGCTCGAGGTCTTGAAGATCTGGCGCGGCGGCATGGCGTTCCATGGCGGGCTCATCGGCACCATCGTCGCGATGTGGCTGTTCGCCCGGCGCCGGGCCATCGCGCCGCTGACCGTGATGGATCTGGTCGCTGCCGCTGTACCGTTCGGGCTGTTCTTCGGGCGGATCGCCAATTTCATCAACGCCGAGGTGGTAGGTGCGGAATCGCGCGTTCCCTGGGCGATGGCCTTCTGCAACGACATGGTGCGCCGCTACAATCAGGGCACCTGCCCCTATGGCGACGCGCCGCGCCATCCGAGCCAACTCTACGAGGCCGTGCTCGAAGGCGCAGTCGTGTGGCTGGTGCTGCGCTGGCTCACCCACACACGGCTCGCGTTGCATGGGCCCGGCATGGTCGGCGGCGCGTTCCTCACGCTGTATGGCGGTTTCCGCTTCCTCATCGAGTTCGTCAAGCACGACGAGTACGACCGGCTTGCCGGTTTGCCGATCACGCGCGGCGCGGTGTATTCGCTGGTGATGATGGCGGTGGGGCTGTTGGTGTACTGGCGCGGACAATCCTCGCGCACGAAGGCCGCGGCATGAGCATGAACTACGACCCGGACGCGAGGCGCGACACGGCCCTGGCGCTGAAGCTCAAGGCGCGGATCCGGGCGGACGGGCCGCTGACGATTGCGCAGTACATGCAGGCCTGCCTCCAAG
>JANOJW010000096.1:0-3203 GCA_031418955.1 Hyphomicrobiales bacterium
ACGATTTCGGCTGGGGCTGCCTTGCCGGGGCCGCGGGCGGGCCGTAGATGCTCGGGCGGCGCCTGCCTGCGCCTTCGGTTGCCCAGTACCAACCGGCGGGGCGTGTTGCTTGCGCCTTCAGTTGCCCAGTACCAACCGGCGGGGCGTGTTGTTTGCGCCTTCGGTTGCCCAATACCAACCGGCGCTCTGCCGACGAGGGGAATGCATGCAGCGGCTGAAGGACCGGATCGCCCTGGTGACCGGGGCCGGCAACGGCATCGGGCTCGGCGTTGCGCGTCTGTTCGCCGCGGAGGGCGCGCACGTCTATCTGGCCGACATCGACCACGAGGCGGCCGAGCGTGCGGCCGGCGATCTGCGCGCCCAAGGGCTGGCGGCAACGGCGATCGCCTGCGACGTGACGCGGGGCCAAGACGTCACGGCGGTGCTGCGGACTATTGCCAGCGCCGAGGGCCGGCTCGACGTGGTCGTCAACAACGCCGGCATCAACGTGCGCTCGGATTTCCGGCATCTGTCGGATGCGGACTGGGTGCGCATCCGCGAGGTGAACCTCGACGGGGTGGTGCGGCTCGCGCGCGACAGCTTCGAGCTGATGCGGCTATCGGGGCGGGGCTCGCTGATCAATCTGGCCTCGATCATGGGCGGGCGCGGCATGCGCCAGCTCGTCGCTTATTCGGCGACCAAGGGCGCGGTGATCGCGCTGACCCAAGGGTTGGCGGTCGAGTACGCCCCGTTTGCGATCCGCGTCAACGCGCTGTGTCCGGGGTTCGTCGAGACGGCGTTGACGGGCCGCGTGCTGAAGGTGCCGGCCTTCGCCAAGGCGCTGATCGACAAGACGCCGATGCGCCGGTTCGGGCGGCCAGAGGAGATCGCGGCAGCCGCCCTGTTCCTGGCCTGCGACGAGGCGTCCTATGTAACGGGCTCGAGCCTCGTCGTCGACGGCGGCATGTCGGCTGCGTTGTGACAGCCGACGAGGGCTGAAGTGCCGCACAAGAGCTTGGCGAAAGCAGGGTAGATACTCAGGCTGTTTTGCCTGTGGACGCCCCCCGTCTGACTGTAGACCAGAGCCTCCACCAACGGTGACACGAAAACCCATGAAATCTGTCTGCGGCATCGACTTCGGCACGTCCAACTCGACCGTCGCGATCGTCGACGGCGACCGGATCGCCATGGTCCCGGTCGAAGACGCACATACAACGATCCCGAGCGCCATTTTCTACCCCGCTGACGGCGCCGCGCCCTCCTACGGCCGGGCCGCCATGGAAGACTACATCGGGCGGGAGCCTGGCCGGCTGATGCGGTCGCTCAAATCGATCCTGGGCTCGAGCCTGATGGACGAGAAGACGGGCGTCGGCGGGCGCTACCTGTCGTTCGAGGACATCCTGGTCGGCTTCGTGCGCTACCTGAAGGCGCGAGCCGAGCACGCGGCGGGCAGCCCGTTGACCGAGGTCGTGATGGGGCGGCCCGTGCATTTCGTCGATGACGACGAGGCCGTCGACGCCCGGGCCGAGGAGAAGCTCGAGCTGATCGCGTTGAAGGCCGGCTTCAAGTCGGTGCTGTTCCAGTACGAGCCGATCGCGGCGGCGCTCGATTTCGAGAGCCGGCTGACGGCCGAGGACGTGGTGTTCATCGCCGACATCGGCGGCGGCACGTCCGACTTCTCGATCGTGCGTGTCGGCCCGAACCGCCGGGACAATGTCCGGCGTGATACCGACATCCTGGCGACCTCGGGCGCGCGGGTCGGCGGCACCAACCTCGACACCCGGCTCAGCATGAGCGCGGTGATGCCGCTGCTGGGGGCCGGCACGCAGTCGCGGACGGGGCGGGATCTGCCGGCCTGGGTGTTTCTGGACCTCGCGACCTGGCACAAGATCCACACCATCGGCGAGCCGCGGCACATGACGTCGCTGCGCCAGATCATCTATGACCTTGCCGATCGCTCAGCGCTCGACCGCTACATGAAGATCGTGCGCGAGCAGTCGGGGCATCTCGTCGCCAAGCGCGTCGAGGACGCCAAGATCGCCTTGAGCGAGACCGACACGGCGCGGGTCGATCTGGACATGGTGGAGGCGGGGCTCTGGGCGCAAGCCCGCCGCGACGTGTTCGAAGGCGCCATCGAGCGGGAGCTCGCAAAGATCCGCACCACCCTGGAGCTGGCCGTTGCGGACGCCGGGATTGGGCCGCAGGACGTGACCGCGGTGTTCCTGACGGGCGGCACGTCGGCGGTGCCGGCGGTGCGAGCCGTGCTCACGCAGCGCTTCACCCGCGCGCGCGTCGTGCAAGGGGATCTGTTCGCGAGCGTCGGGTTCGGTCTGGCGCTCGATGCGCGGCGACGCTTTGGCGGCCGCGGTGCGAAAGTGCGTCGAAAGTGATGTCGCAGTGATGTCGCGCCCCGGCGACTGCACCGGGCTTGCCACAATTGGGCGTTACCGCGCCCAACCAGACCGCCAATGACCAAGGCTTCGCCATGCGCGCACTGATCGTGTCCTTCGCAGCCGGCCTCGCCCTGCACGGAAGTGTGGGCCTGCTTGCTCCAGCCGTTACCCGAGCCGAGCCTGCGACCTACGGTTTCGACCGCCAGCACACCTCCATCACGGTGTCGTGGAACCATCTCGGGCTGTCGCGGCAGTCGACGCGGGTCCTCGATTTCGACGGCACGCTGGAGTTCGATCCGGCGGCGGCGGATGCGGCCAAGGTCGAGGTGGTGATGAAGACGGCGAGCCTCGCCTCAGGCGTTCCCGAGCTCGACCGCGCCTTGAAAAGCCCGGACTTCTTCGATGCGGGCCGCCACCCGCAGATCACCTTCCGCAGCACGGGCGTGAAAAAATCTGGCGACAAGACCGGCGAGGTGACGGGCGATCTCACCATCATGGGCATCACCAGGCCGGTGACGCTCGAGGTCACGCTGAACTTCGCCGGCGAGCACCCCTGGTCGACGCTCAACGCGCTCTATCGCGACAAGTTCGTCGCCGGATTTTCCGCGCGCGGCAGGCTGAGCCGCAGCGAGTTCGGCCTCAAACGCGGCGCACCGCTCGTCTCCGACGAGATCGAGGTCACAATCGAGACCGAGCTGATCCGGAAGTAGGTCGGCGACCCTGGCAGCGTCGCAGCGTAGGTTGGGTTGAGCGCCCTGCACTCGCGAAACCCAACATCGGCGGCAGCGATCGGGGCGTTGGGTTTCGCCAGTGCAGGGCTCAACCCAACCT
>JANOJW010000097.1:0-1877 GCA_031418955.1 Hyphomicrobiales bacterium
AGCAGCAGGTGTGACGCAATCACGGCCAGCACCGACAGAACCATCAAAACGGCAGTCGCTGGATAGATGCCCTTGACCAGCAGCACGGCGAGAAACGCGAGCAGCGGACCGAGTTCCAATCCCAGCTTGATCAGCTGCCGGCTGTCGACCTCAGGCTTCGGTTCGGGCGTTGGCTTGGTCTCGGACATCACGTCCCTTTCGGCATCAAAGGCAGGCGCAAGCACTGCCACGGCGCCCCAATCAGGTCCAGTGGCTCAGGTCCAGGGACCATGCGCCGTTGTCGCGCTGCCCGGATCCGCCAGCCGGTACTTCTGCAAGACACGCACCTGCCACCACAGAAAGACCGAGGTGACCGGCATGACCACGAACAATTTGAACAGCACCCAGATGTCGATCCCCGTCAGCACCCGGTCCATGAACAGGATTTCGGCATCGTCGAAACCAAGCCGGACAGCTTCGTTGATGATGGCCGTGAACAGGAAGAACCAGGCGACGTTGCGGGTGAGCTTGTACCAGCCCGTCGGCGTGTAGTGGAACGTCTTGCCGAACACGAACTGGAAGAAGTTCCGGTCCGACTTGAGGCCCACCCAGAGCATCAGCGCCACGATGGCGTTGAAGATCGTGACCTTGAGCTGTACCCACATGGTGTCGCCCGTGTAGAGGGCGAGAAAACCGAAGGTGATGCTGACGGCGCCGGCGATGAACGGCATGATCGGGGGCCGGCCGAGCACGACCAGCGAGAGGATCAGCGCCAACACGGTGCCGATGATCAGAGACCAGGTGCCAGCCGTGACCCCCCAGATGCCGTTGACGATGAAGAACAGCACCAGTGGCCCCATCTCACCGATGATGTTGACCGTCTGCTCGGTATTGAACGGATACCAGCTCTTGGACCCACTCATCGATCCGCTCATCGTTGGGTACCTGCCTTTGTCTTAGCCGCCATGATCGGCGATTCTCGTTACTGTTCAAGTTAGTTGAGCGCGATTGCTCGTGCAAACTCGTCCGCCTTGAAGGGCTGAAGATCGTCGACCCCTTCGCCCACGCCGACAAAATGCACCGGCAATCCGAACCTGTCCGCGATGGCGACCAGGATGCCGCCGCGTGCGGTACCATCGAGCTTGGTCATGACCAGACCCGTGACGCCTGCCTTTTCGCGAAACACTTCCACCTGGGACAGCGCATTCTGGCCGGTGGTGGCATCGAGGACGAGCAGCACATCGTGCGGCGCGGTCGGCACCACCTTGCGCATCACCCGGATCACCTTCTCGAGCTCCTCCATCAGCACCTGCTTGTTGTGCAGCCGGCCGGCCGTATCGACCAGCACCACGTCGAAGCCGCCATCCCGAGCCTCCTTGAGGGCATCGAAGGCGAGCCCGGAGGCATCCGAGCCTTCGGGCCGCGTTATGACGGTGGCGCCGGTGCGATCGCCCCAGATCTTGAGCTGGTCGATGGCGGCAGCTCTGAAGGTGTCGCCGGCGGCCATCATGACGCGCTTGTCCTCGCGCGCGAACTTCTGCGCAAGCTTGCCGATGGTGGTGGTCTTGCCGCTGCCATTGACGCCGACGACGAGGATCACGTGCGGCTGGTTCCCGGCGTCGATGACCAGCGGGCGGGCAACGGGCGCCAGAACGCGTTCGACCTCGCCGGCGAGCACCGCTTTCACGTCCTCGGGCGAGATGCCCTTCTCGTAGCGGCCCTTGGCGAGGGCGTCGGTGATGCGGGTGGCGGTGTCGACGCCGAGATCGGCCTGGATCAGCAGGTCCTCGAGCTCGTCGAGGGTGTCGGCGTCGAGCTTGCGCTTGGTGAACAGGCCGGTGATGCCGTCCGACAGCTTGGACGAGGTCTTGGTCAGGCCGTCTTTCAGCCGCTGGAAC
>JANOJW010000098.1:0-2611 GCA_031418955.1 Hyphomicrobiales bacterium
GCCTTCTACCCGACCTACAGCCTAAAGCCATCCGCGCGCCGCGCGCGCCAAACTTGCAGCACCCCCTCGCCAGCCTTAAGACTTGACGCCGACATCGTCCGGACATGTGCGAGACCCTTTTGACTGCGGTCTCGCCCGCGCGGGGGAGCCAACTTTTGAGCGAAACAAGCATCGTCGCCGATACAGCGACTCGGATCTTCCAGGACTTGGCCGATCCCCTGACCCTCAACAAGGCAACCGACAAAAGCTGGCAGGCCCCGCTGTGGTCGGCGCTCGAGGACAACGGCCTGACGCTCGCCTGGGTGCCCGACGATCTGGGCGGCGCGGGCGCTGGGTTGGCCGACGGCTTCGAGGTGATGCTCGCCGCCGGCAAGCATGCCGTGCCCGTGGCCGTCGTCGAGACGCTGCTCGCCGGTTGGCTGCTGGCGCAGGCCAAGATCGCATCGCCGGCCGGCATGATGGCGATCGCGCCGATGCGCCCGAAGGACCGCATCGCGCTTGGCCCCGACGGCACGCTGTCTGGCCGTGCCCGCGGCATCGCGTATGCCCGCGATGCGGCCCATATCGCGGTTCTTGCGCATGGACCCAAGGGCGTCGTCGTCGCGCTCGCCGAACCGAAGGCGTGCCGCATCGGCGAGATGCGCGGGCTCGCCGGCGACACCATCTACGACGTCACGTTCGACCGAGTGCGGCCACTGAAACTCGCCGACGCGCCGAAGGGCCTGACCCAAGACACGCTGATGCTGATGGGGGCGACCGCGCGCAGTCTGCAGACCGCCGGCGCGCTGCAGGCGATCCTCGCCATCTGCGTGCAATACGCGGGCGAGCGCGTGGCGTTCGAAAAGCCGATCGCGAAATTCCAGGCGGTGCAACACAACCTCGCGCGTCTTGCCGGCGAGAGTGCGGCGGCCTCCACGGCCGCCACCTCCGCCGCCGACGCCATCGCCAACGCCGCCGATCTCGCCAGCGACGGCATTTATCTCGAGGCTGCGTCCGCGCGCATCCGCTCGGCAGAGGCGGCAACCGAAGGCGCGGCCATCGCGCATCAGGTGCACGGCGCCATCGGCTACACCAAGGAGCACATCCTGCACCGTTTCACGATGCGGCTGCTCACCTGGCGCGACGACTTCGGCAACGAGAGCCAATGGGCCGTCGATCTCGGCAACCGGGTCGCCAGGGCTGGCTCCGCCGAGTTGTGGCCGCTGGTCGCCTCGCGCTGAGCACCCAGTCACTCGCCGCACCCCCCAGACCTTCCAACCGAGGCCTCGACCGCATGCTCGACATGGCCGTTCCTGCCGACAAGATCCACCTCGAGGACATCGAGATCGGCCGCGTCGTCGCGTTCGGCGCGCTGCCCGTGTCGAAAGAGGACATCATCGCCTATGCGCGGGCCTACGACCCGCAGCCGATCCACCTCGACGAGGAGGCGGCGAAGGCATCCATGGTCGGCGGCCTGTGCGCCTCGGGCTTCCATTCCTGTGCGCTGATGATGCGCATGCTGGCGCTCGATCTGCTGGCGCATGGCACCTCGCTGGGCTCCCCCGGCATCGACGAGGTGCGCTGGATGCGGCCGGTGCGTCCCGGTGATGTGCTGTCGGCGCGCATGATCTGCTCGGAGAAGCGCGCGCTCGGGTCGCGGCCCGCGGTCGGCCTCGCCAAGTTGCGCTTCGAGATGCTGAACCAGAAGGCCGAAGTCCTGATGACCTGGGACACCAACCAACTCCTCAAGGTCCGCCATCCCGCGCCCTCAGCCAGCGCGAGACCGTCGGCTGAGTCAAAGCCGCGCTTCGAGAGCCTGTGGGAGACGCCTGGTCCCGAGCCTGATCGCGACAACAACTTCTACGAGGACCGCCAGTTGGGCGAAACCTACAGCCTGGGAAGCCACACCTTCACGCGCGAGGACACCATCGGTTTCGCTCGCCAGTTCGACCCGCAGGATTTCCATCTCGACGATGCGGCAGCCAAGGCCTCGCTGTTTGGCGCGCTGTCGGCCTCGGGCTGGCACACGACGGCGATCTGGATCCGCCAGTTCGTGCGCTTCCGCCAGGACATCGAGGCGCGCATGCGGCGCCAAGGCAAACGGCCGGCCGACTACGGACCCTCGCCCGGTTTCAAGAACCTGCGCTGGATCAAACCGGTGCTCGCCGGCGACACCATCGAGTATCGCGGCCGCATCATCGAGAAGCGCGACTGGAAGAACCGACCCGATCGCGGCCTCATCGTCACCGAGAACCAGGGCCGCAACCAGAACGGCGAGGTCGTATTCGGCATCGTCGGCCAGATCCTCGCCGAGCGGAGGACGCCGCTCGCGAGCTGAGCCGCCGCGCAAGTCCTGTTCAGCCTGCGTCGGGGCGAAGGCGGTGCTATGAGGCCTTAACGCGCTAGCTCCACAAGACCCAACGCAAGACCCGGCCACAGGTAGAGCGTGATCAGGCACAGCAACTGGATGATCATGAACTGTCCCATGCCCGAGTAAATCGTCCCGATCGACCATTGGGGCACCACGCTCTTGAGGTAATAGGCAGACATGGCGACCGGCGGACTGAGATAGGCCGTCTGGAGGTTTACCGCCACCATCGTGCCGAACAGCACCGGGTCCACGTTGAAATGC
>JANOJW010000099.1:0-1625 GCA_031418955.1 Hyphomicrobiales bacterium
GACCCCGCGCTGTCCTTCCATCCGCCCTTCCTCTACGCCGGCTACGTCGGCCTCTCGATGGCCTTCTCCTTCGCCGTCGCCGCCCTGATCGAGGGCCGCACGGACGCCGCCTGGGCGCGCTGGGTGCGGCCCTGGACGCTGCTCGCCTGGATGTTCCTGACGATCGGCATCGCAATGGGTTCCTACTGGGCCTACTACGAGCTCGGCTGGGGCGGCTGGTGGTTCTGGGATCCGGTCGAGAACGCCTCGTTCATGCCGTGGCTCGCCGGCACCGCGCTGTTGCACTCGGCGCTCGTGATGGAGAAGCGCGAGGCCCTGAAGGTGTGGACCATCCTGCTGGCGATCCTCACCTTCTCGCTGTCGCTGATGGGCACGTTTCTCGTCCGCTCGGGGATCCTGACGTCGGTGCACTCCTTTGCGGTCGATCCCAAGCGCGGCGTGGTGATCCTGTGCATCATGATGCTATTCACCGGCGGCTCGCTGGCGTTGTTCGCGCTGCGGGCAGGAACGCTGCGGCAGGGCGGTCTGTTCGCGCCGATCTCGCGCGAGGGGGCTCTTGTGCTGAACAACATCCTACTCGCCACGGCGACCGCAACGGTGCTCGTCGGCACGCTCTATCCGCTGGCGCTCGAGTCGGTGACGAAGCAACAGATTTCGGTCGGTGCGCCCTATTTCAATCTGACGTTCGGGCCGCTGATGGTGCCGCTGCTGCTCGCCATGCCGTTTGGACCGCTGCTCGCCTGGAAGCGCGGCGATGCGGCCGCCGCCATGGAGCGACTGCTGTGGGCGGTGGGGCTCGCGATGCTGGCCGCCGCGATCTCGATGGCCCTCTACGTGCGTGGCCCCTGGCTGGCGCCGTTCGCGATGGCGCTGGGCGTGTGGGTGGTCGCAGGCGCCGTGTCGGAGATCGCCTTGCGCGCGAAGGTCGGACAGGCATCGCGCGAGGAGGTGTGGCGCCGCTTGCGCAATCTGCCGCGCGCGAGCTACGGCGGCGCGCTGGCGCACGCGGGCGTCGGCATCATGGTGATCGGCATCGTCGCGACGAGCGCCTGGCAGAGCGAGCAGGTGCTCGCCATGAAGCCCGGCGAGAAGACCACGATCGCCGGCTACGATCTCAGCTTTCGCGGCACCGCGCCGGGGCAGGGACCGAACTATCAGGAGCTGACCGGGCTGTTCGCGGTGACGCGGGGCGGTGCTGCGGTCACCGAGTTGGCACCTTCCAAGCGCCTCTACAATCAACCACCGCAACCGACCACCGAAGCCGGCATCCTGGCCTCCTGGCGCGGCGATCTCTACGTCGTGCTCGGCGACGAACAGAAGGACGGCGGCTACACCGTGCGGGTCTATTTCAATCCGCTGGTGCGGCTGATCTGGATCGGCTGCATCATCATGTTTTTCGGCGGGCTGCTCTCGCTCTCCGACCGACGCCTGCGCGTCGGCGCCCCCCGCGCCGCCCGCGTCCGCCTGCAACCCGCGGAGTGAGGAGGATGGGGCAGGTCGGGTAGAGCCCTGCACGTGCGAGACCCGACATGACGCGACAGGTTGTGTGCGAGACCCGACGCGTTACGGCACGGCGCTGTCGTGTCTCGGCAGAAGTTCAGGCGGCCTTCTACCCGACCTACAGG
>JANOJW010000100.1:0-15260 GCA_031418955.1 Hyphomicrobiales bacterium
CGTTTTGGCGCCGAGGCCTTTCGTCAGCAGGTGCTGTCGCAGCTCGACGGTGTCGAACCACATGTCGAAGCGGCCAGCCGTCGGCATGATGACCGCCTCGCCGGGCTCGTAGTGGTACGTCGACGACCACGGCTGCTTGGGATTGTTGACGAGGGTGTGGCCATCCATGCACACGCACTCGAAGGGAATGTCCTCGATGGTGAGGCGGGCGACGCTGTAGGTGCCGTTCAGGACGCGCAGCAAGACCTTCTGTCCGCGCTTGGCTTTCACCGCAACCGGATTTGGCGCGCGCGTAGTGCTCTCGGCGTTCGTCTTGGCCTTGTGCACGCCATTGACGAAGAACAGCTCCGGCTTCCAGACGTTGAGCCTGACATCGTCGCCGCACAGTCCGGCCTCGCGATCGAGCGTATGGTAGTGGGGATCGCGATCGTCCAGCGCCCAGAAGCGTTCGACGTCATAGGTGTAGCGCGTCGCGCCGTTGTGAACCTTGCCAAATCCCTCCTCGGGATCGACCACCAGTAGCCCGTAGAGCCCCATCTTGAAGTGCAGCACCGTGTTGACGTGGCAGTGGTAGAAATACGTGCCCGCCGCGCTCGGCTTCCACTGGTAGACGTACTCGTCCGAGGTCTCGAACGACACGTGACCGACGCCGTCGTTCATCGTCGACGGCTCGATGCCGTGGTGGTGGATGGTGTGGGCGCCGAAACGTGTCTGCATCAGCACATGCGCCAGCTCGCCGACCCGCAGCCGGATGACCGGCGAAGGAAACGGCTTCTGTCCTTTGGCCCGGATCGTGTCCTCGAAGCCCCAGTACGGCATCTTGACGCCAAGCTCAGGGATATTGAGGAGGCCGTCGTTGAAGATCTTGCGCTGGAAATAGACCTTGGCGGTCTCCCAGTCCGGTGTCAGCGGGTCGGTATACTTGAAGGTCTTGCAGCCGAACCGCTCGAAGTCTTCCGCGCCCAAGACCCCCGTTTCGCTGAAATCGACGTCACCGCCACGGTTGACGCCGGGGCCTGGAACGCCCGTGCCCTGGGGATAGTCTGCTGAAAATCCAGCCATGACGTGATCTCACACTATCTCAATACTCAACGGTCAGGACGGACGCCGCTGCAGCGGGCCTTTGAGTTCCCAATGCGTCACCGCGCCTTGCGGATAGTTGCCGCCGGCGGCGGTGGTGCCCATCTCGCAGTGATCGTGCATGACGAAGCGCATCGGGAACGGCTCCTGATTTGTGCCGAGCTCGAACCGCTTCCAATCGGGAATGTCGCCTGGCGCCTCGAACGGCAGCAGCACGTCGCGCGTCTGCATCGGCCAAGTGGGCCAGGTGTCGCGCTCCCAGACGTTGTCGTGTACGAACGGCTCGCCGGGCTGGCCAGTGCGATGCGTCCCTTCGGGCGGCAGCAGGCCCGCCGTTGGTGAGGCGTACGAGTGCGCGAGTTGCAGCACATGATTGCCGTGGATATGCGCCGAGTGATGGCACAGGCCGGTGCAGACGGTCCGGATCAGCGACGGCTCGCCGACATAGTTCTTGAACACCACGCTCGGGTCGTCGGAGAGATCAAAGCCGCTTTTGCCGTTGATCGTGAAGTAGCGCGCCGCCCACGCCAGCACCATCTCTTGTGCCGAGGCCGGCACCGGCTGCGCGCGCTTCACTACGCGGTCGCCAGCGCCGCGGTAGATGCCATCATTGTGGATCAGCGTGTTGAAATCGGGATCGACCTCGTGGAACAGCCAGATGCGCTCTTGCGCGGCATACTCAGCCGTCGCAGGCGCGGGCACCCACTTGCCGCCGGGGAACCGCGGGTTCGTGCCGAACGCGTCGAACACCTTGCTGATGGTCAATGCGGCCGCCGGATCGACGACCGACAGCTTGTCCATGCTGTAGGGCGTGAGGCTCCCCGCGCTCGTCCGGCCACTGATCGGATGCACGACCAGCACACCGTGCAGCCCGAGCATGCGATAGAGATGCTCGGAGGGGTGCGAAGGATCTAGATAGATGTAGGTACCGGCGACCGGCGCCGTGAAGGTCACGCTGCCGATGCCGCCGTTGCCGGGAATGCTGCCGGTCGAGACGGCCGCGCCGGAGGGACCGACGCCTGGGATCTGGAAGGCGTGCGGTTCTGGCCGTTGGTTCCTGATGGTGATCGTGACGGTCTGCCCCTCGAGCACCCGCAACACCGGCCCTGGCACGCGCGGCGAATTATCCGGGACGCTACCTGACCCCGACGAAAGCCGACGGAACGCCAGATGACGGAACTTCTGGCCATCAATCATCTCGATGGTGAGATCGCGGATCTCCAGATTGAAACTGCAGGCGGCCAGCGCCGGATCGCACGTGGCAAGCACGCTCGACGACCCGAACGCGCCGCCCGCGCCAGCTGTCACCAGTCCAGCGCCGCCGTATCGCAAGAAATCTCGCCGCAACATGTGTCGACCCGCAGAAATGCAGCTTCAATGCCGCCTGAACGATCGCCTGAGGCGACGCGCGGCTGTTCTTCCACCCCGCACTATGCAACCGCCGGTGGTTGCTCGCATCCTTGACCAAGGTCTGAAACGACGTCAACGGATCATGGACCAAAGTCTGATCCGTAGCCGCGGTTAATCATCAATCGATTGCACGGCTGCGATTCCTGGGGATTGGCGGAGCGATGTGGCCCGGCCGGAGACCGACTCATGCGACCGGTTCCAGGAAGGTGTCTTCGAGGCATCTGCTACAACCCAAGGACTCGAGCGCGTGGCTCAGCCGTGTCGCAATTACCGGACCGGCAGGGGACGGCTCGGCGCATTGGCCGGACTGGCGCTCTGTCTATCGGGATGCGCGCTGCCCTGGCAGCAGTTGGCGCTGCCCGGCGACGAACGTCGCGACACCGACGGGCTGGCGACGAGCTCGATCGGACGGCCGGGCGGAGTGCCGCTCGCCGGCAAGCCGAAGGTCGAAATCCAGCGCGATCGAGACTATACCGGGACAGGCCAATTCGTTCGCGAGCCGTCGCCGAAGGAGTCAGCAAAGGAGACGGGTCGTGAAGCGGCGCCGCGCGACGGCGTCACCCTGAACCTCGCCGAGGTCGGCATCGCGGAGGCGGCGAAGGCTGTGCTCGGCGACGTGCTGCGGGTCACGTATCAGGTCGGCGACAAGGTCAAGGGCACGGTGACCATCCAGACGCCGCGACCGGTCTCCAGGGACGCGCTGCTCGAACTCTTCGAGGCGGCCTTGCGCACCGGCGGCCACGCCCTGGTCGTGGACAAAGGCGTGTACAAGATCCTGCCGGCAGCCGACGCCGTCGGATATGCGCCGCTCCGCGTCGGCCATGCCCGCAACCGCATGAGCGCGCAGGCCGGCCTCGTCACCGAGACGGTGACGCTGCGCCATACGGCGGCGGCCGACATGGAGCGGCTGATGAAAAGCATCTCGCCGTCGGGCGCCGTCATTCGTGCCGAGCCCGCGCGCGGCATGTTGGTGGTGACGGGCACGCGCGCCGAGGTGGCCGCGATGGTCGAGGCGGTCGACGTGTTCGACGTCGACTGGATGCGCGGCATGTCGTTTGCGCTGTTCCCGATCGAGACGCTCGACCCGGACGCCATCGCGCAGGAGCTCGACACCATCTTCGCCAACGATCGCGACGGGCCGTCGAAGGGGATCGTGCGGTTCGTGCCGAACCGGCGGTTGCGGTCGATCCTGGTCATCGCCCAGCGTCCCGCCTACATCGAGAAGGCGCGTGCCTGGCTGCGGCGGATCGACAACGTCGGCCGTGTCACCGAGAAACAGGTCTTCGTCTACCACGTGCAGAACCGCCCGGCGGTCGAGCTCGCGCAGTTGCTGCAGCGCGTCTACCAGGCGCAGGATCAGTCGCGCAGCGCGGTTGCCGCGCCCCGGCCGACGACGCAACTGCAGCCGGGCCAGCAACCCGCCCCCTTCGCGACGTCGGCGCCGGTGTTCCAGCCCGTGCCGCAGCCCGCGACGACGCAAGGCCAGCCGCCAGCGCCGCAGCCGCTGCCATCGCCGGCCGCGACCGCGTTCGGCACCGCCGATCCCAGTCGCAGCGCCGGTCCGGGCGTGGCATTGATCGAGCAGCAACCCGCCACGACCGGGGAGCCCGGGGCCCAGCCGCGCCAGGCCTCGCCGTCGGGCGCGCCGCCCGACGACCGCCAGACCGGCATCAGCGTCGTTGCAGACGAGACCAACAACGCGCTCGTCATCACGGCCACGGCGCGTGAGTACAAGCGCGTCCTGCAGATGCTCGAGCGCGTCGACGTGATGCCCAAGCAGGTGCTGCTCGAGGCAACCATCGCCGAAGTCAATCTCAACGACCGGCTGCGCTTCGGCGTGCGTTGGTTCTTCCAGGCGGGTCCGACGCAGTTCCGCTTCAACGACCTCGACGACGGCACCGTCGGCCCGTCCTTCCCGGGCTTCTCGACCTTCTTCAACACGGCCAACATCCAGGTCGCGCTCAACGCGCTGTCGGCCATCACCGACGTCAACGTGGTGTCCTCGCCATCGCTGATGGTACTCGACAACAAGCGGGCGACGCTGCAGGTCGGCGACGAGGTGCCGATCGCCACGCAGACGGCCGTCGGCGTGCTGGCGCCGGGCGCGCCGATCGTCAACTCGGTGTCGTTCCGCAACACCGGCATTCTGCTCAACATCACGCCGCGGATCAGCGACCAAGGCCGCATCCTGCTCGACATCGAGCAGGAGGTCAGCGATGCGATTGCCACCACCACCTCGACGCTGAACTCGCCGACCATCCAGCAGCGCCGCATCAAGACCACCGTGGCGGTGGCCGACGGGGAGAGCATCGTGCTCGGTGGCCTGATGCAGGATCGCGCCTCCAAGACGCGCAACCAGGTGCCGCTGCTGGGTGACTTGCCCTTCATCGGCAATGTCTTCAAGACCAAGGACGACACCATCCGCCGCACCGAGTTGGTGATCGCCATCACCCCGCGTGTCGTCAAGGATGACCGTCACTTGCGCCGCATCTCGGCCGAGTTCCGTGATAAGCTCAACTTCTCGACGCGTCCGCAACGGCAGGCGCCGCCCGACAAGCACGAGCAGATCGATCGCGTGCTGCGCTGAGAGGCAGGCCCCAAGGCGTTGCCGGCGGCGCACTCGCCCAAGGAGCCGCCGGTGCCGCCCGCATGGTCATTCCCGACACCGACGACACCACCACCGTCGAGCGACGCGCCGGTTGCTGGTGGGCAACCGAAGGCGCAAGCAAGCGACGCGCCGGTTGCTGGTGGGCAACCGAAGGCGCAAGAACATCCCCGCGAGCGCGGCTTTTCGCTGCTCGCCGCCATCTGGGCGATGGCGCTGCTGGCGTTCCTGGCTGTGCTCGTCGTGCAGTCGTCGGGCCGGCATGCCGCACACGTGCGCCTCGCCCGCGATCTCGCCATCGCCGAGGCTGCCGCTGATGCCGGCGTGACGCTCGCCATTCTCGACCTGATGGCGGCGCGCGAGGAGCGCCGCCGCGTCCGCCGTTTCGCGCTCGGCGGGGCCGCCGTCCGCTGCCGGCTCGAGGATGGTGTCGCCCTCGCCATCGCTGTTGCCGACGAAGCGGGCCGTGTCGACCTCAATCAGGCCGATGAGCGGCTGCTTGTCGCGCTGGTGATGGGTCTGGGCGCCGACCGTGCGCGCGCTCGGCAGCACGCCGCCGCAATTGCCGACTTCCGCGACCGCGACGACAGCAAGCGAACCGATGGCGCCGAGGCGCCCGACTACCGGGCCGCGGGGCGCGACGGCCCCAAGAATGCCCCGTTTGCGCACATCGACGAACTCGCGCAAGTGCTCGGTCTCGAACCGGACGACGTGGCAAGGCTCCGGCCGCATGTCACGATCTTCTCCGCGCTGCCAGGCCTCGACCCGGGGGCGGCGAGCGATGCGCTCAAAGAGATCCTCGCCCGTGGTGCAGCTGAGTTCGGGCTCGTCGTCGGCAGCCGTCGTGACGCGTTGCCAGCGGCTTTCGCGGTCGCCTCGCCCAACCGGGTGTACCGCGTGTCTGCTGAGGCGCACACAGCCGGCGCCGTGTATCATCGCGAGGCGGTGCTTCAGCTCGGCGAGGCGCGCGACGCATATGACTTTCGGGCCTGGCGCCGAGCGGGCTTGCCGTTGCTCCCCGCAGCGATGACGGCAGAGGAGGTGGCGGCGCTTGTGCCCTGCTGATCTTCTGACTGTGCCGGTTCGCACATAGCGGCGCGGCTGGCACACAAGATAGCGGTGACCCGAAGGCCCCCGCGACTTCGGTCATGAGATGGAGTGATCGGCGTCTTGAAGCAGCCGGGCACCAGGCTGCCGATCCAGCAGCGCGGCCTGGGCTCGACGTTGCGCTGGAGCGCGACCTGGTAGAGTTCATGATCAGCTCGATGCCGCCTGCGTCGTAGAGCCAGTTCATGTCGTCCTTCACGTCGAAGCCGGGCAAGGGCATAGAGCCCGGGGACGCTTCATGCCAGCCATGAGTGCTGCGGCCTGAACTCGCGGCGGGAAGTGTGTAGGATGCCGGCGGTTGCAGAAGCGCTGCGCAGTCAGCGGGGCGCTGGACGGAGTTCGCGGATACGTGAAGACCCTCGACATCACGGTGATCGGCGCCGGCATATTGGGTGTCTGGCAGGCCTATACGCTCGCCCGCCGGGGCCATCGCGTGCGCCTGCTGGAGGCGAGCCCTGTGCCGTTCGCAGATGCCGCAAGCCGCTGGGCCGGCGCCATGCTCGCGCCCTACTGCGAGGAGGAGGGCGCCGACGCCCATGTGCGCGATATGGGTCTCGAGGCCATGGCACTGTGGCGGGCGACCTATCCCGGCATCATCGGCCGCGGCACGCTGGTGGTTGCCGCCGCGCGTGATCGCAGCGAATTGAACCGCTTTGCGCGCGCCACCCGCGGCCATGCGATGGCCGACGCCGAGCACATCGCCCGGCTCGAACCCGACCTCGCCGGCCGCTTCCAGGCGGGCCTCGTGTTCGCCGACGAGGCGCACATGGTGCCGCGAGAGGCGCTGGCTTATGTGCTCGAGCAGGCCAAGCGTGCTAGCGCCGATGTGCAGCTCGCGAGCGCTGCGACGGGGGCTGAGCGCGGTCTTGTCGTCGATTGCCGGGGGTTAGCTGCCCGCGATGCCTTGCCAAGCTTGCGCGGCGTGCGCGGCGAGCGGCTGCTACTGCGGTCGCGCGACGTTTCGTTCAGCCGTCCCGTGCGGCTGCTGCATCCCCGCCACCCGCTCTACGTCGTGCCTTGGGGAGACGGCGTGCACATGGTCGGCGCCACCGTGATCGAGAGCGAGGACACTGCACCCATGACCGCACGCTCGGCGCTCGAGCTGCTGGGCCTCGCCTATGCGCTGCACCCTTCGTTCGGGGAGGCCGAGATCCTCGAGCTGGGCGTCGGCTTGCGGCCCTCGTTCCCCGACAACGTGCCCAAGGTCGTGGTGCGCGGCGACCGGCTTTACGTCAACGGCGCCTACCGACATGGCTTTCTGCTGGCGCCGCTGCTGGCCGACGCCGCCGCCAATTATCTAGAGGCGGGCGTGCGCCGCGATGGCATCGTGATCGACGGGTGAGCGGTTGCGGATGAGCATGATGAACCCGATCGATCGCCGCGCCGTTGTCCTTGCTGCTGCCGCCGCATTGGCTGCCGAAGCGGTGCGCGCGCAGACGCCGACGCCAGCACCGCCGCCTACCCAACGGAGACCCGCCATGCTCACACGCCGATTACCAGCCACCGGAGAGGAGATCCCGGTCATCGGGCTCGGCACCTGGCAGGTGTTCGACGTCGAGGCGACGCCCAGCGAACTCGCGCAGCGCCGCGCGGTGCTCGAGGCGCTGTTTGCCGCCGGCGGCCGGGTGATCGATTCCTCGCCGATGTACGGGCGCGCCGAGGCGATCACCGGCATGCTGCTGAAAGACATGGACGCGCGCGAAAAGGCGTATCTGGCGACCAAGGTGTGGACCCAGGGCGAGGCAGCCGGCATCGCGCAGATGGAGGCGTCGTTCGCAAAGCTGCAGGCCGGGCGCACCATCGACCTGATGCAGATCCATAATCTCGTCGACTGGCGCACGCACCTGAAAACGCTGCGCCGCTGGAAGGGGGACGGCCGCGTGCGCGCCATCGGCATCACGCATTACACGGTGTCCTCGCTCGCCGACTTGGAGGCGGTGATCAAGACCGAGGCGATCGACGTGGTGCAGCTTGTCCATTCAATCGGCGTGCGGGCGGCGGAGGATCGCATCCTGCCGCTGTGCCAGGAGCGCGGCGTCGGCGTCATCGTCAACCAGCCGTTCGGGCAGGGCGGGTTCTTCGCGCGCGTGCGCGGCAAGCCGCTGCCAGACTGGGCGGCAGAGCTCGGCATCGCCAGCTGGGCGCAGCTGTTCCTGAAGTACATCGTCTCCCATCCAGCCGTCACCTGCGCGATTCCCGGCACCTCCAAGGCTGGCAACATGGCCGACAACGCCGCCGCCGGCTCCGGCCGCATGCCAGACGCTGCCGAACGCCGCCGCATGGCGCAGCTGTGGGATCGGATCTGACGCGTCAAGCTCCGGGCGCAGCCGGCCGCCGCTCGTGGTGCGACGTCGCCTGCTGGAACGCATGCGCCATGCGCAGCAGAGTCGTCTCGTCGAACCAGCGCGCGGCAAGCTGGATGCCGAGCGGCATGCCGTCGCCATCAAAACCGCACGGCACCGAGATCGACGGAATTCCCGCGAACGGCCAGGCGAAGGTGAACTGCGTGATCTCGCGGACGGTTTTGAGCCAGGCTTCGCCCTGCTGGCCGGCTTGCGCAATCGGCGCGCCAAAGGGAATGGTCGGCGATAGGATCACGTCGACGCCGGCGAACACCTGACGCAGGCGATGCCGGAACTGCTCGCCCCAGCGCAGTGCGGCTGCGTACTCGTGACCCTTGACCTCCTTGCCCACCATGGCGCGCGTCACGATATCCGCACCGAAGTCCTGCGGTCGCGTCTCGAGCCGCTCCTTGTGCACGTTGTAGGCGTCGGCCAGCACGATCTTGAAGGCCAGCAGCTCCTGGCTGCGCTCGATGTCGCCCAGATCGACGTCGACAATCTGGCATCCGGCGCGGCGGAACGCTGCGACCGCCTCGTCGAAGGCGCGCTCCATGGCGGGCGTCAGGCCGTCGAGGAACCAGCGCCGCTGGATGCCGATGCGCAGGCCCGTGATCGGCCGCTCCAACTCGCCCATGACGTTGGGCACGGCAACGTCCTGCGACATCGGGTCGTCGGGATCGTGGCCGGCGATGACCGCGAACAGGCGCGCCACGTCGCTCGCGCGCCGGGCCATGGGGCCGACCGTGTCGAACCACTGCGAGACCGCGACCGAGCCGCGCGAGGAGATGCGGCCGATCGTGGGACGCAAGCCGACGACGCCGCAGAACGCGGCCGGAATGCGGATCGAGCCGCCGGTGTCGGAGCCGATCGAGCCCGTGCACATGTCGGCCGCCAGCGACGCGCCCGATCCCCCCGACGAGCCGCCTGGAATGCGGCGCGTATCCCACGGATTGCGCACCGGGCCGTAGTGCGTGCTCTGGCTGGTCGGGCCGAACACCCACTCGTGCAGGTTGGCCTTGCCGACGATCACGGCGCCGGCCCGCCGCAGCCGCTCGACGACGAAGGCATCGCGGTTGGCGACGTTGCCGGCCAGGATCTTGGATCCAGCCGTGGTCGCGACGCCGCCCACGTCGATGTTGTCCTTGATCGACAACGTCATGCCGGCGAGCAGGCCGCACCATTCGCCCCGCCCCTGCCGCCGGTCGATCTCGGCCGCGGCCGCCAGCGCGTGATCAGCCGTCACCGCCAGCATGGCCTTGGTCGACGGATTCCAGCGCTCGATCGCGTCGAGCGCTTCTCGCGCGGCGAAGGTGGCCGATCCGGCTGGTTGCGCAGGCGTCATGTCACACTCCCTCGATTATCCGCGCGGTTTGGCGTCTTGCACGGGAGCGTAGAGCAGGACGGCGGCGAGCGCGATACCTGCCTGCATGGCGAACGCCCAGCGATAGGCGGTCGGCGACGGAACGCCGTCGATCATCGGACCCAGACCGACGATCCAGCCGAACGCGAGCTGCGAAAACGCGATCGCCGTCATGATGCCGAAGTTGGTGACGGCAACCCCCCGCCCGACGAGATGCGGCGGCACCAGCGCGCGGGCGTGCGCATGCGCCAGCGTCGGGAACGCCGACGACAGTCCGATACCGCAGAACAGCAGTCCTGCTGCCCACAGCGGCAATCCCGGCATCAGCGCCAGCACGGCGAGCAGTATCGTCATGACGATGCTGCCGCCCACGATCACCGTCCGGATCGAGTTGAGGCGCCGCGCCAGCTGGCCGTACAGGAAGTGCCCGGCCATGCTGCACAGCGCCATGCCGAGCAGCACGTTACCCCGCGCGATATCGGCCAAGCCATGCACGTCCTTCAGGAACGGCGCGCCCCAGGCGCCGGCGAGCGTCGAGGCGGCGGAGATCGGCAATCCGACCACCATCAGCCGCCACATGCCCGGTTGCCTCGCCGCATCCTTGACGCCGGCGAGCACCTCGACCAGTCGTTCGGAGCGCGCGGAGGACGGTGCAGCGCCGGGCGGGGCATCACGCATCAGCAGCGCCATCGCGATAGTCAGCGTGGCGATGGCGAGCGTGAACATCCAGTAGCTGTGCCGCCAGCCGATCAGCGCGATCAGCGCGGCGAGCGGCGCCGACGCGCAGAACGTGCCGAAGGCGGCAAAACCATTGAGCGCGCCGGTTTGGGTGACGACGCGGTCGGGCGGCAGCCAGCGATTGAGCACATAGAATGCGCCGGTGAAGGTACCCGCACAGCCGATGCCCATCAGGATGCGCCCGACGATCAGCATTGCCGGCGTGGTCGCCGCCGCAAACACCGCAGCGCCGCCGGTGGTCAGCAGCAGTAAGCCGGCGAGCGTCACGCGCGCGCCGAGCCGGTCGAGCAGCATGCCGGTCGGTAGCTGCATCAGCGCATAGGCGAAGAAGAACGCGCTCGCCACCACCGACAGCATGGCGGGCGACAGCTCCATCTCCTGCGACAGCGCCGGCGCCATGACGCCGAGGCTCGAGCGCAGGAACAGATTGGTGAAGCCCAACGCATAGAGCGCGGCGAAGATCGGCACGGCGAGGCCGAGACCGAGCGCCGGCGTTCGAGTTTCGGGCGTCGTGACAGGGTGGGCACTCGGCATGGGCGGCGCGGGAACCGTGCGCTCGCGTGCCGGCCTGCGACGCTGTCGATGAAGGCTTCGCCGCACGTCCGCCCCTCAGAGGATGGCGATGGGGCGGACGGGACAGCCGGTCGCGCCCTTGAACTTCACCGCCGAGAGCATGAAGCAGAACGATGCAGCACCCGCCTTGATCACGTCGTCGAGAAACAGGTTCTCGATGATGTAGACGCCGGCGTCGGCGAGACAATGCTGATGCACCGGCATCAGGGCTTCCGGATGATTGGTCCCGGGCAGTACCTCGAGCGCCATATTGTCGGCGCCGATCGCCACCACGTCCTTCGAGGTCAGCCACTTTGCCGCCTCCAGGTCGATGCCCGGCTCGGCGTGGACGTACCGGTCGTTGTCCTTCATGAACCAGCGGCCCCACCCGGTCTGGATGCAGACGACGTCGCCTGCCTCGATCGTCTGCCCGGATTTCGCGAGCGCTTGTTCAAGGTCGGCGCGGGTCACGGCGCGGCCGGGGAGCAAGTGATCGCCGCCATCGAGCCGCGACACGTCGAGCACGAGGCCCCGCGTCACCATCGGCGGGCAGTTCTCGATGCCGAGCGCAGCGAGGCCGAAGTCCTCGCACGTCTCCTCCGCGCTGTAGCCGCCGTGCATGCGGTCACCGTAGGTGAAATGCCCCAGGCTATCGATGTGCGTGCCGACGTGCGTCGTCAGCTCCATACGCTCGAGGTTAGAGCCGGCGTCGTTCTTCGCGCCCATCTTGCGTCGCCGCTTGATCGAGCCGCGCGAGGTCGGCCCGAGCTGCATGTGATAGGGCGTCTGGTTGGGCGCCATGCGCGGTGCGCCGATCTCGATCGTGTGCGACAGGTCGATGACGCGGCCCTCTTTCACGCGGCGCATGGCTGCCAGCGTGCGCTCTGGCGTCAGCAAGTGGCCGGCGCCGAGCTGGTCGCCACGTCCCCAGCGGCCATGATCGTGGATGCAGTTGGTCATCTTATATTATCCCCCTGATTGGTCCCTCGTAGGGTGCAATAGCACCTCCTTCAGGTGCGTATTGCACCAGCCACTTGCACCGTGCCGGCGCCCATGCACTGCGCGGCGCAATACGGCGGGAAGTGCAGGCCCGCCTATTGCGCCCTACGTCTACGTCGGCATCGGGCGCACGGGCTTCGTTCCGTCCCAGTCGCGCGCCGCCTCGCGCACGAATTCGAAGGCGCGGCGACGTTCGGGCGTATACTCGGCCATCTCGATCACCGTGCCGGCATGCCCCTCGCGCAGGAAGTAGACGAACCGCCCGCGGTTGCTCGCGCCCTCCTGTCCGATCTCGTAGCCGGCCTTGATGGCGCGATCGTAGATCTCCTGGTAGTTCGCCGGCCAGCTCGACCAGTGCTGCACGCCCTCGCGGCCGAGCTTGAGAAAATCGAGATACATCGACGGCGTCTGGCATTTCTGCTCGATCAGCTCGATCTGCACCTCGCCCGAGTTGGCGAAGGCGCCGGCCGCGTGAATGGTGCAGTCCTTACCGCGATAGCTGAACTCGTGGAAGGCCATGCGGTCGGTGTGGAACCAGGGCCCGACGCCGCAGACGTCGACCCAATGCCGCATGGCGGCGTCGATGTCGTGCACGACGATGCCCATCTGGCGCATGTCGCCGAACAGTCGGCTCATCGGGGTCTCCTGCTTGACGACGGGAGCACGAGTGTCGTCCGACGTGCGACGGCTTGCAATGGTCAGATTTGCAGACGCGCTCGAAGCATTTGTGGCTTGCTGGCCACCCCGAAACTGGCCACTCTCGACAGATACAAGCCCAGCACGCTGACGGAGATGCGCCGATGACCGACAAGCCCGTGGTTCGTTTCGACGTGAAGGACGGTATCGGCATCATCACCATCGACTATCCGCCGGTCAACGCGCTGGGCCCCGGCGTCTCCGACGGCATCATCGCAGCGCTCGAAAAGGGCGAGGCCGACCCGAGCGTCAAGGCGATGGTGATGATCGGGGCGGGCCGCACCTTCATCGCGGGCGCCGATATCCGCGGCTTCGGCAAGGCTCGCGCCACGCCGACGAAACGCACCTACGATGTGCTCGACAGCGCCAAGAAGCCCGTCGTCGCCGCGATCCACGGCTATGCACTCGGTGGCGGTCTCGAGAACGCGCTCGCCTGCCACTATCGCATCGCGGTGCCGTCGGCGAAGGTCGGCTTGCCCGAGGTGCAGATCGGCATTCTACCCGGCGGTGGCGGCACCCAACGCCTACCCCGCATCGTCGGCCCCAAGGTGGCGCTCGAGATGATCGTGTCGGGTCGCCACGTGCCGGCCGAGGAAGCCAAGCAACTCGGCATCGTCGACGCGGTTCTGCCGGGCAAGGATTTGCTCGCCGAGGCCATCGCCTTCGCCAAGACGGTCGCCGACAAACGGCCCTTGCCCCGCGTGCGCGACATGACGGAGAAGCTCGCCGAGGGCAAGAGCAACCCGGCGATGTTTGCCGACGCGCGCAAGGCCTTCGCCCGGCGCATGCGCGGCCAGCCCGCGCCCGAGAAGTGCATCCAGGCCGTCGAGGCCGCTTGCAGCCAGCCGTTCGACGACGGGATCGCCACCGAGCGCCGCCTGTTCGGTGAGCTCGAGAACACGCCCGAGGCGCAAGCCTTGCGCTATGCCTTCTTCTCGGAGCGCGAGGTCAACCGCATCCCCGGCCAGCCGAAGGACCTCAAGACGCCCGAGATCAAGACGATGGCCGTCGTCGGCGCCGGCACTATGGGCGGCGGCATCGCCATGAGCTTCATCGATGCCGGCGTGCCGGTGAAGCTCGTCGATGCCTCACCCGACGTGCTTGCCAAAGGCATGGCGCGCATCCGGGCCAACTACGAGACGAGCGTCAGGCGCGGATCGCTGACCCAAGCGGAGATGGACAAGCGCCTGTCGCTGCTCCAGCCCGTCGAGACGATGGCCGCGATCGCCGACTGCGACGCAGTGATCGAGGCGGTGTTCGAGCGCATGGACGTCAAGAAGGAGGTCTTCCGGCAGCTCGACGCCGTGATGAAGCCCGAGGCGCTGCTGTTCACCAACACTTCGGCGCTCGACATCGATGAGATCGCGGCGGTGACCAAGCGTCCCGAGAAGGTCGCCGGCACGCACTATTTCGTGCCAGCCAACGTGATGAAGCTGTTCGAGGTCGTCAACGCCTCGAAGACGGCGCCCGAAACGCTTGCAGCGGCGATGAAGCTCGGGCGGGACATCAACAAGATCTCGGCCTACGCCGGCAACTGCGACGGCTTCGTCGCCAACCGCAGCCGCATCCCCTTCAACATGGAGCAGAACCTGATGGTCGAGGAGGGCGCGCTCCCCGATCAGGTCGACCGCGTGATGGAGGCGTTCGGCTATCCGGTCGGCCCGTTCAAGGTCAACGACATGTCGGGCCTCGACATCTCCTACGATACGCGCCGGCGGCGGCAGGCAGCCGACCCCAACTATCGCATGCTGCCGATCCCGGACGCCCTCGTCGAGGCAGGCCGCGTCGGCTTGAAGGCTAACGCCGGCTGGTACCGCTACGAGAAAGGCGATCGCACGCCGGTCGTCGACCCGGCGGTGCAAGACTTGATCAAGGCGACGGCCGAGACGAAAGGCATCAAGCAGCGCGCCGTCTCCGATCAGGAGATCCTCAATCGCCTGCTGTTCGGCTCGATCAACGAGTGTTGCAAGATCCTCGAGGAGGGCAAGGCCGTGCGCGCCTCCGACATCGACGTGATGTGGCTGCACGGCTTCGGATTCCCGCGCTACCGGGGCGGCCTGATGTTCTGGGCCGACACCATCGGCGCGCGCGAGATCTACAATCAGATCGCGGCCTGGCATCAGATGTACGGGCCGCGCTGGAAGCCGTCGGAGTTGCTGCGCCAATTGGCCGAGTCGGGGGCTAAGTTCCGCGAGGCGAAAGCGGACAAGCTCAGGTAGGCGTGTCGGGTAGAGCCCTTCCCTTGCGAGACCCGACGCCACACGGCACAGCGTTGTCGGGTCTCGGCCGAAGTGCAGGCGGCCTTCTACCCAACCTACTCGCGTAGCCCTGACACGAAAGGACCCGCATGGAAAAAGAACGATTGGCGGCG